>DASSWT010000325.1:0-7965 GCA_035704555.1 Saccharospirillum sp.
ACGAATTACTTGATTCCCAATGTTAAAGATCGACGACAGCGCGTTGGGCTTGCCGTTTGAAGAGGCGCGTATTCTACGCCTCCGCTCCTTTGTGTCAACTCTTTTATAAAGAAATGTTGTTTAGAATCAGTTCTTTAGAGCTTTCACTTCATTCAGCCTCTCGGCCGGTTGGAGCCGCTGTTCGGTCACAGCGGAGGCGCATTATAGGGACTGAAATCTCCGGGTCAACGACTTTGCGGACTTTCTTCAGAACTTTCTGCTAAAACCAAAAAGGCGCCCCGGAGGACGCCTTTTACGGTTGCACTTTCAACTTATGGAGATGACGTTACTTCACTACGCGCAAAGACGGCTTCTTGCTACCGCCGTCATCACTACCGGACGGTGTGTCATCCGGGTCCGGATCCTCCGGCGCTTCGAGATCGAAGCCCATGCCCTGGCCATTCTCTTTGGCAAAGATCGCCATAATGGAGGACATCGGCGCCCGCACCAGGGTTGGCACTCCGGAAAAGCGGGCGCTGAACTCAACCCAGCGGTTATCCAACACCAGCTCCCTGACAGCGGAAGGTGCAATATTGAGAGTGATCTGACCATCCCGAACAAATTGCACAGGCACTTCAACACCCGGGAAGTCGGCTGCGATCACCAGATAGGGCGTGCAGTGGTTGTCGACGATCCACTGATGGAAAGCCCTGAGCATGTAGGGTTTGTTGGAGGTCATTTCACTCATCAGTCGCGCATCTCCTGCTCGACTTCAGACAGGCTGATCTGGAACGACTCACGCTCAAACAAACGATCCATGTACTTGTGGATCGGCTTGGCCTGCTTTTCAGTCAGCTCGATGCCCAGTGCCGGCAAGCGCCACAGAATCGGGGCGACGCAGCAGTCCACCAGCGTGAACTCCTCGCTCATGAAAAACGGCTTCTCATCGAACAAAGGCGCAATGGCCAGCAAGCTTTCACGCAGCTCTTTACGTGCCTTGGTGACACTGTCTTTGCTCTTCGCTGCGACGATAACATCAACCTTGTCGCACCAGTCGCGCTGAATGCGGGCCATGTACTGGCGGCTTTCCGCCCGGGCGACCGGGTAGACTGGCAACAGGGGCGGGTGCGGGAAGCGCTCGTCCAGGTATTCCATCATTACGTAGTGTTCAAACAACGTAAGGTCACGGTCGACCAGTGTCGGCAGAGAGTTATAGGGGTTGATGTCGGCAATTTCCTGAGGCATGTCATCCGGATCGACGTCTTTAATGTCGACCGCTACGCCCTTTTCCGCCAAAACAATACGCACCCTGTGGCTGTATTGACTGGCCGGATCGGAGTAAAAAGTCATGGAAGAACGTTTGGCAACGACGCCCATTAGGTACTCTCCTCGATGTAAAAACACCCTGATACAAGACAAAACAAGCGCGGACCAGCCGCGCTTATCAAAAATGGTACTCGGCAGTCACCTTAGTGAATGTCTTTCCACAACTCGCGATACAGCAGTTGCCCAATGACCAGGAAGACCGCCAGGAAGGCAAAGACCATCCAGCCAATGCGCTCGCGCTCATCAGCATAGGGTTCGCCTACATACTCCAGGAAATTCACCAGGTCGTAGATGGTTTCATCATACTCGGCTTTGGTCATTGACCCTTCAACCGCGTAGTTCTCGCAGCCACCCTCGATAATCAGATTACCAGTCAGCGGGTCAAAGCGACGTTCACTGACGGCGTGGGGCGGCTCAGCACACAAACCTTGAAGTTCGATGAGCACATGCGGCATACCCACGTTCGGGAAAACCGTGTTGTTGACGCCAAGCGGACGGCTTTCGTCCTGATAGAAACCACGCAGGTAGGTGTACAACCAATCCGGACTACGCACCCGGGCTACCAGGGTCAGATCCGGCGGTGCCGCACCAAACCAGTCTGCGCCATCGTCGTAGCTCATGGCGTTTTCCATCAGCGAGCCGAAGGCGGCGTCGGTAAAGACCAGGTTTTCCATGAAGATTTCTTCTGGAATATCCAGATCAGTAGCGACCCGGTTGTAACGGGCGTATTCCAGCGAGTGGCAAGCCATACAATAGTTCATGTAGGTCTGAACACCGCGCTGCAGAGAAGCTTTATCGGATATATCAGTCTCGATATGGTCCAACTCAACTGCCGCACCGGCGGCCAGGGCCACCAGTGGAGACATGCTCAATATGAGAGACAGGAACAGTTTCTTCATTTCGCTGACACCCTCTCCGGTACGGGTTTGGTGGTTTCCATGCGCGTATAAATCGGCATCAGCAGGAAGAAGCCGAAATAGATTATGGCGCCAATGCGTGCTAGCCAGGTGTTCAAATCGTTTACCGGCTGACCGCCCAGGTAAGTCAACATAATGAAGGCCAGAGCAAATACGATAATCGCTGTTTTACTCATCCAGCCTTTGTAACGCCAGCTCAGTACCGGACTCTTGTCCAGCCAGGGCAGTATAAAGAGGATGGCAATAGCCGCACCCATCGCTATAACACCCATCAACTTGTCAGGCACAGCCCGCAGAATGGAGTAGAACGCACCGTAGTACCAGGTTGGCGCTATGTGCTCTGGTGTTTTCAGCGGGTTCGCCGGTTCAAAGTTAGCGTGTTCAAGGAAGTAGCCACCCATTTCCGGGAAGAAGAAGATGACACCACAGAACACGAACAAGAAAAGGATGATCATCGGCAGTTTGCCGAGGGTGTAGTAGGGGTGGAACGGAATACCATCCAGCGGTTTCCCCTGCTCATCCTTATGCTTCTTGATATCAATGCCATCGGGGTTGTTCGAACCCACCTCATGCAGTGCCAGAATGTGCAGTACCACCAACAATGCCAGAACCAGCGGCAGGGCGATCACGTGCAGGGCAAAGAAGCGATTCAGAGTAATGCCGGAAATCAGGAAGTCACCCCGGATCCACTCGGTCAGGCCATCGCCAATGACCGGAATGGCACCAAACAGGGAGATGATCACCTGGGCACCCCAGTAGGACATCTGACCCCAGGGCAGAACATAGCCCATAAAGCCTTCTGCCATCAGCACCAAGTAGATGAACATGCCAAATACCCAGATCAGTTCGCGGGGCTTCTTGTACGAGCCGTACATAATGCCGCGGAACATGTGCAGGTAGACGACGATAAAGAAGAAGGAAGCACCGGTAGAGTGCATGTAGCGAATTAGCCACCCCATCTGGACATCACGCATGATGTATTCGACGGAGCCGAAGGCATCTTCGGCACTGGGCACGAACGACATGGTCAGCCAGATCCCGGTCAGGATCTGGTTGGCAAATACCAGTGTCGCCAGCAACCCGAACACATACCAGAAATTCAGGTTAACAGGAGCGTAGTACTTGGACATGTGCTTTTCATAGGCATTGGTGACCGGCAGTCGCTGGTCGAGCCATTGCATGAAGGCTGGCTTGTTAGTACTCATCAGACAGTATCCTCACCAATGGTTAGCATGGATCCTTCGATCATATGCGGGGGCACCACCAGGTTGGTTGGGGCAGGCACACCGCTAAAGACGCGACCGGCCATATCAAAGCGGGAGCCGTGACACGGACAAAAGAAACCCCCCAACCAGTTTTCGTCGAACGACTGGGGTTCGACACTCGGGATAAACTGTGGCGAACACCCCAGATGAGTACAGACACCTTCAACCACCAGTAGCTCCGGAGATCGGGACCGAACAAGATTCTGAGCGTATTCGGGTTGCTGCGACTCCACCTGCGAGCGCGGGTCAACCAGGCGTTCCATCAATTCCTCGCTTCTGAGGGTGGAGATGGTTTCCTCAGTCCGCCGAACGACAAAAACCGGCTTTCCGCGCCATTCAACGATACGCATTTCGCCTGGTTCGAGACTACTGATATCAACGGTCACCGGAGCCCCGATCGCCTTGGCTTTCTCACTGGGATACCAGGAGCGGACGAACGGGGTTGCAACTCCAACCGCGCCTACGGCACCCATGGCACCGGTCGCGATATAGAGAAAGCGGCGCCGACCCTTATTTACGCCGTCTTGCGTCATTATTAGGTCCTCTGTCTGAAGGTAGAAAAAATACGGGGCAGTTTCCACAAAATGACGGGAATACTAAAGAATTACACTCCCACTGACAAGAAAACCCTTCACCTTACAGGGGTATTGGCAGGAATCGAGCAATGCTGGCAACCCGTATGACCGCAGTTCCGGCTGGTTGGGCGGCGCGACAAACAAAAACGCCCGGACAAGTCCGGGCGTTTTGAAAGCAGGGCCATCCAGAACGATTAACGCTTGGAGTATTGCGGACGCTTACGCGCCTTGTGCAGACCAACTTTCTTACGTTCAACCATACGTGCGTCGCGGGTTACATAACCAGCGGCACGCAGTTGCTTGCGCAGCGTCTCGTCGTAGACCATCAGGGCACGGGTAATGCCATGACGAATCGCACCGGCCTGACCGTTGGCACCGCCACCAGCAACGCTGATGATGACGTCGAACTTGTCAGTCAGCTCAACCAGCTCCAGCGGCTGACGTACGATCATGCGTGACGTTTCACGGCCAAAGTACACATCCAGAGGGCGCTTGTTCACGCTGATCTGGCCAGTACCCGGACGCAGGTAGACGCGTGCGGCTGAGGTTTTGCGGCGACCTGTACCGTAATATTGCTGAATTGCTGTCATGTCGCTCCCCATTAAATCTTCAGTTCTTTGGGCTGTTGTGCAGTATGCGGATGATCGACACCGGCATACACCTTCAGCTTCTTCAGCATGGCACGGCCGAGCGGATTCCGGGGAATCATGCCTTTAACCGCCAGTTCGATCACACGCTCAGGCTTGTGGTCGATCATTTTCTCGAAGCTCATAGACTTCAGGCCACCCGGGTACCCGGTGTGACGGTGATACATTTTTTGCTTGGTCTTACGACCCGTCACAGCCACTTTCTCGGCGTTGATTACGACGATGTAATCGCCGGTATCCACGTGAGGTGTGAACTCTGCTTTATGCTTGCCGCGCAAACGACGAGCAATTTCGGTCGACAAGCGACCCAACGTTTGGCCTTGGGCATCGACTACGTACCAGTCGCGCTTTACTTCAGCCGGTTTTGCTACAAAAGTTTTCATTTAACTCCGCCTAATAAAAGTGGGGGGCTCAGGGGCAGTTAATCCGAAATAAGGGCGCGGATAGTAAAGAAACAACCACCCCTTTGCAAGCGCCTTCGCTCAAATAATATTCAAAAACCAGCATGAGGCTGAGCCCACGCTTTAGAGCTCGTCGATACTGGTGGTACCGGTGTGCGCATCAACCTTCGAAAAGCGCACCAGCCCAACACCCAGACCGGCAATACAGCCGAACACCGTCACCAGCATACCGGCCACCGTTTCAGGCTCCAGGCCGTCTTCCAGGCTCAGTGCGAAGCGGATGACGCCCCAGAAATAGGCCAGGCTGGCTACCAGAAAGGTAAGCAGCAGCATACTGACCACCCAGTACCCCTTGGCATCATACAGCCGCATGCTGCGGCTACGGACGCGCCCGTGCAACAGGGAAAACAGGCCGGTCGATGCGCCCGCAACAATCAGCGTCAGCGCCACCAGGTAGATGATCATGCCGTCCCTCCGGGTTAACTTAACCAGCCGCATGTGTTGCTGCGACCGTCTTGAACTGCTTATTGGCCGGGATCAGTGCTCCCGCGTTTTGCGGAAAGCGATGTCCGGGTGCCGCTCCTGCGCCATTTGCAGGTTTACCATCGTCGGCGCCACATAAGCGAGGTTGTCACCGCCATCCAGCGCCAGATTATCGTAGGCCTTATCGCGGAATTGCTCCAGTTTACGCGGGTCGGCGCATTCCACCCAGCGTGCGGTCGCGACGCTAATGGGCTCGTAGACTGCATCGACCTTATATTCGGACTTCAGCCGTTGCGCGACGACGTCAAACTGCAGCATCCCCACTGCACCGACAATCAGGTCATTGTTCTTCAGCGGCCGGAACACCTGCACAGCACCCTCTTCAGACAGCTGCATCAGGCCCTTCTGCAATTGCTTGGCCTTGAGCGGGTCACGCAGGCGAATGCGACGGAACAGCTCGGGCGCGAAGTTCGGAATGCCCGAGAACTTAACCATCTCACCCTGGGTAAAGGTATCACCAATCTGAATAGTGCCGTGATTGTGCAAACCGATGATGTCGCCGGGCCAGGCTTCCTCAACCGCAGAACGGTCACCCGCCAGAAACGTGAGGGCATCGGAGATGCGTACATCCTTGCCGGTGCGGACATGCTTCATCTTCATGCCTTTCTCGTATTTTCCGGAGACAATGCGCAAGAAGGCGACACGATCGCGGTGGTTCGGGTCCATGTTTGCCTGAATCTTGAACACGAAACCGGAAAAATTAGCCTCACTGGCATCAACGACCCGCTCATCTGTGGCGCGTGGCTGGGGGTTTGGTGCCCAGTCGACCAAGCCATCGAGCATATGGTCGACCCCGAAGTTACCGAGCGCCGTACCGAAGAACACCGGGGTCAGCTGCCCGGCCAGAAACTCTTCCAGATCGAACTTGTTGGCGGCGGCCAGCAGCTCCACGTCCTGGCGCAGCTCATCAGCGTACTCGCCCAGTGCCTTGTCCACTTCGGGGCTGTCGAGCCCCTTGATCACCCGACGCTCCTGAATGGTGTGACCCTGGCCACTCTGATACAGCAGCACTTCATCGTTCAACAGATGATAGACACCCTTGAACTGCTTGCCCTGGCCAATCGGCCAGGTGATGGGCGCACAGCTGATCTTGAGGATGTTCTCGACTTCATCCATCAGCTCGATCGGTTCGCGAATATCGCGGTCGAGCTTGTTCATAAAGGTCAGCACCGGTGTTTCCCGCATCCGCGCGACGTCCATCAGTTTGATGGTCCGGTCTTCAACGCCCTTGGCCGCGTCGATCACCATCAGACAGGAGTCCACCGCGGTCAGAGTGCGGTAGGTGTCTTCGGAGAAGTCTTCGTGCCCCGGGGTATCGAGCAGGTTGACCAACTTGTCGTTGTAGGGAAATTGCATGACCGAGGTGGTAATGGAAATACCCCGGTCTTTTTCCATTTCCATCCAGTCCGACTTGGCGTGCTGGCCAGACTTCTTGCCCTTAACGGTACCGGCCGTCTGCAGGGCCTTCCCGAACAGCAGCACCTTTTCGGTGATCGTGGTCTTACCGGCATCGGGGTGCGAAATGATGGCAAAGGTATGACGTTTTGAGACTTCTTCAGCAATGGTGCTCATAGATAAGCGGCATTTCCCAGACAAAGCGGTTCAAATTGCCGCGCATTATAACGTTCGCCGACTGATTTTCGACCACAGGGGCGAAGATAGTCGACGGTCCATGTAAAATAGCGCCACCTAACGCCTAAAGTGACCCGTTCGACCATGACCCATCGCCAGCCACCCGAGCCCGCCAAAGACACGATTTACGCCAGCGAACACGGTCAGGTCGCCGATTTCCGCTTCGACGACACTGTCGCACGCGTGTTCCCGGACATGATCAAACGCTCGGTACCGGGCTACAGCCATATAATCGGTATGATCGGCATCCTAGCCGAGCAATACGCCCAGCCCAACAGCCGGCTCTATGATCTGGGCAGCTCCCTCGGCGCCGCCAGCCTGGCTATGCGCCACCGGGTGCATGCTCCGGGTGCGGTCATCGTCGCGGTCGACAACAGCGAAGCGATGCTCGAACGCAGCCGGGACTTTCTGGAAAGTGAGGACTTGCCAACCCCGGTACAGACACTCTGCGCGGACATCACCTCGCTGACGCTTGAAAACGCCTCCTTCGTGGTGCTGAACTTCACGCTCCAGTTCATTTCGCTCGAACACCGCCGGGCCACCTTACAACGAATATACGACGGCATGCTGCCCGGCGCCGCCCTGGTGCTCTCGGAAAAGCTGCGCTTCCCCGACCCGGTGCAGGACCAGTTGCTGATTCAACACCACCACGACTTCAAACGCGCCAACGGCTACAGCGA
>DASSWT010000333.1:0-4398 GCA_035704555.1 Saccharospirillum sp.
CAACGACCGTTTCAGCTGGTTCGATTACCGCTCACGCGGCTTCGAGGACGACCCCAAACGAGGCCTGCGCATCGACCACATCATGGTTTCCCAGCCGCTGGTACCGCTGATAAAAGGTGCCGGTATCGACTACGAAACCCGAAGTCTCGAAAAGCCCTCAGACCATGCTCCGGTCTGGCTGGATCTCGATTTGAAGCTGGGCCACCTGGCGTTGTAAGGGATGTCAAACGAACAGGTAATGGCTATCCTCCAATAGTATAAAAAGCAGTTTGCGCTATGGCGTACGCTGATTCTAAGGGGTTTTGATACCATGTTATTTGCTGATTTGAGTGCACAAAAAGACGAGATCCAAGCCTTGGCCGAACGATGCGGAGCACGTCATATCCGGGTATTTGGTTCAGTAGCACGAGGCGAGGAAACGGCTGACAGTGATATCGATTTTCTGGTCGATCTGCCAGAAGGGTATGATTTATTTACCCAGAGAATTAGACTTACCCAGTCGCTTGAGGACTTCCTTGGCAGGAAAGTGGATCTGATCCCTGAGCATGAATTGAACCATCACATTCGCTCTATGGTACTTCAGGAAGCCAGAGACCTATGATCAAGACATGGGAACCTTACGCTTATCATATATTGGAGAACATCAGGAAAATTCATCGAATAACTGAACGTGGCAGTATTCTCGATGACGAAATTCTTTACGATGCGGCCCTTAGAAATCTACAAACGCTCTCTGAAGCTACTCAGAGGCTGCCTGAAGACTTTAAAGCGGAGCACCCGAACATTCCCTGGCGTGAAATCAGTGGGTTCCGGAATATATTGGTTCACAATTATCTAGGCGACATTGACACTCGAACCATTCAACAGGTCATCGAGCGTTACCTTGGACCACTGGAAAGGGCCGTTAATGAAATGGTAGCAAAGCATTAGGATTACAAAAACAAAAGCCGCCCTGCGGCGGCTATGTTTTCTAGCTGTTTAGCCTCTGATTTAACTCAAAGATTCCACTTCAAACCCTTTCCCGGCCAGTTCATCCGCATGCTTGCGATCCGTCACCACGGCTTTTGATGCTTTGCCTTCATCAAAGTACGTTTCGGCAACGCGTTTAACATCGGCAGCCGTTACCCCCAGCAAGGCCTCACGATAAGCTTTGCGGAACTCATCGGTGCGGCCGAAAAGTCGGTTCTGGAAGGCTTGCTTGGCCTCACCAGCCGGTGAGCCGGGTTTATCCATCGAGCTGATGACACCCAGAATTGAGGATTCGACTTGCTCCTGGTTAACGCCCTGCCCGGTCACCCAGTCGAGACTGGCGCGGAAATCGTCCAGCGTTCCTTCGATACGCGGGTCGCGGTAGGAATAGAAACGGAAGGTGCCGGTATTGCTGTCGTGTGACGCCCCGCCACCGTATGCCCCGCCCTGCTCTCGAATCGTCCGGTGCAGGAAGTTATCCCTCAATACACCGCCCAGCACGGTCAAAGGTGCTGAATCTTCATGGCCAGGCATCACCGTTCTGTAGGCCGCTGAGCAGAAATTCACTTGAGTGTTAACGCTCCAGGCGGTGTTCTGTTTGGGCATCAGCCAGTCGGCAGTCTGGCTGGCCGCATCCAGGTTCTGCTCCCGGTTTTGCAGGCCCTGTTCGCGCAACAGGCTGGTCAGTGCATCCAGCTCACCGGGTTCGGCGATCAACACCGCGTGCGAGCGCTGTTGCTGAATCTTCTGGTGCAGGCTGCTAATGGCGGCGAGCCAATCGGTCAGCCCCTGTTGATCGTCGCTAAAGGTATCCACCCAGCCTTTAACTCTGCGAATGGCCGGCAGGCCGCCCATATCATAGGTCAGAGCGCTGGCGCGGGTATGGAAGGCACTGCTGGTTTGCATTGCCAGCATATGACCCTGACCGGTAACGCTCTGCTGACGCCGTGCACTCAACTGTTTGAGCAAATCAAAGACTCTCGATTGCTCGTCAAAGCGCGGCGCTGACCAGTGTTGAGTCAGAATCTGGGTCAGTTCATCCACATGGCGAATCAGCGCCCGACCTGAGAGCACCACATAGCCCGCCACTTCATCGGCACTGTCCAGCGGGTTACGGAACTGGCTGTAGAAGCTGACGCTGCCGGTACGGGCTGCCTGCCATTGTTGCATGGCCAGGTAATCCTTGTCGCCAGCACCTATTTCCGTCAGTAAAGCGGTATAGACCGGTAGCAAGGCCAGTTCATCGGCTGATAATGCTGGTAGCGGCACGAACCACTGCTCATAGGCAATGCCGTTGGTACCAGCGGCATAGCGTGTGATGTCGTCGCTTGCGGCCGGAGCAATGCGCTTCACATCCGGCTTAACATCGGCCAGGGTTACCTTCGGCAGCAGCCCAACGTCGTCTTCCTGTTCCTGACGGGCCTTCAGTTTGCTGGCCTGTTCGACCAAACGTTGTTTTTCGTCATCAGTCAGACTCGCCTGAATTCGAGCCAGACGAGCCGCTTCGTTATCCAACTGGCGCTGATGAAGCTCGGCATCGGGCCGCAGTGTCAGCCGCACCCGGTGGACATTATCGAGCAGCAAGGTGCGAATCAGACCCGGGATGTATTTCGGATCCTGACTGCGCTCACGCAGAATGGCCAGCGTCGGGTCTATATCCAGTGATTCCATGACCGAACCGCCATGGGTAGCAGCCCCAATTACCGAGAAAATCAGCTGCAGACCATAGGGCGCGCTGTCGCCAGTGATCTCACGCTGCGACAACTCAAGCTGATGCAGCATGGCTTCCACGTCTTCATAGGGCACACCGGTCTGCTCAACCTGCTCAAGCGTTTCGATCACCAGACGTTCAAAATCGGCAGCTTTCCCGGGCTCACTGCCTTCCAGACCACACAGGAACATCATTTCCCGGTTGGAGTCTTCCAGGCCACACATGGGCGACGGGTTGCTGCCAATGTCGGTCTGCTCCAGTGCCTTGCGCAACGGTGACGAGCTGTTATCGAGCAAAACATCGCTCAGCAAATGAGCTTCCAGCTGCCCAAGCAGGTCAGTCGATTCGCCCAGCAGCCAGCCCATTACATGGTGCGTTTTTCCACTCAGGTCACCCGGCTCGGCCGCGTAAGCGTTCTCAACCCGCAATACAGAGTTGTAGCGACGCTCTAGCGGTACCGAGAGCTTGTGATCCAGGGCTTCAAAACGGTGCAATGCCTGTTCGTGAACCCGCTTTTGAACGTCCACAGCCGGCCGATCGCCAAAGGTAAAGAAGGTCGCGTTGCTGGGGTGATAATGGGTTTTATAGAAGGCTTTCAGGTCTTCGTAAGTCAGGTCCGGAATCGCCTCCGGGTCACCACCGCTGTTGAAGTGGTAGGTGTTGTTGGGAAACAAATAGTGCTTGGCCGTCTGATATAGCTGGCTGACCGGCGAGCTCATGGCGCCTTTCATTTCGTTGAACACCACACCCTTGAAGGTCAGCGGCGAAGCCGGATTGTCGGGTTCGGTAAACTCCAGACGGTGCCCTTCCTGCAGAAAATCGAGTTCATTCAGGTTGGAGAAAAACACCGCATCCAGGTAGACGCTGAGCAGGTTTTCATAATCCTGATCGTTTTCACTCGCAAACGGATAAGCCGTCCAGTCGCTGCTGGTCATGGCGTTCATGAAGGTATTCAGCGATCGTCGCGTCATCATAAAAAACGGATCGCGCACCGGAAACTGCTCGCTGCCACACAGCGCCGTGTGCTCAAGAATGTGCGCCACCCCCGAGGAGTCCTTCGGCATGGTGCGCAATGCCACCATAAAGACGTTCTCCGGGTTATCGGAACTGATGTGAAAATGATCGGCTCCGGTCGCGCGATGCCGGTAATGTTCCAGCGTCACATTCAGAGAGTCGATGGTGCGGGATTCGATTGCGTCGAACGCGGTGTGCGCATTAAGAGTCATACAGCGGAAGTACCTTGATTCATGTACCCCTAATAATGGGGCAATGAGGCCAACTGGCAAGCCCCAAATACATGATTTTGCACTCTTGTGACCATCGGATCTGGCTATCAGGTCATCAAAAACGACCTAGTGCCAATTTTTACTATCCAAGTTCAAATCAACTCAGTGGCATTGGTCCGCACCGGTAGCCGGGTATGTCCCTGTGGGGTCGGCGTAAATCCATCCATGGAGCCTAGGCCGCAGCATCCATGCTGCGGACTTCCCCACAGTGACATACCCGGCAACCAGTGCTTGCCTTGTCAGCTAAATCGAAATTTGATCCGTTAGACTATCCTTTTACCAATTGCCTTAAATTCGCGGTTATCTCTTTCATGACTCGACAGATTCCGTAGAATAGCGGCCCTTTTGGGGATACGAGGACGCCATGTCAGACTTTATACAGGGCCAGCGCTGGCTGGCCGATGGTGAGCCCGAGCTCGGGCTCGGAATGGT
>DASSWT010000345.1:0-9347 GCA_035704555.1 Saccharospirillum sp.
CAGATCGTCCGGCACTGGAGTCCCCTCGCCTTCTATACTTGCGCGATGTTCTACCAGACTTTCTACACCGCCCAACGACGTGGCACGCTTCCAAACCTTCAGTGTCGCCGCCACCTGAATGGCCGCCGCTGCACCGCCCTTGATTCGAACCGACAGCATCCCTCCGAAGCCATTACGCATCTGCTTGCGGGCGACCTCATGCCCAGCAGAGCCCGGCAAGCCGGGGTACAGTACCTCCTCAATCGCCGGGTGTGCATCCAGATGCTCTGCCAGACGCTGTGCATTGGCTGAGCATTCACGCACCCGTATTGCCAGCGTGCGCATGCCGCGTAACAACAGTGCCGCTTCAAAGGGCCCCAGCACCGCGCCACCCTGGGAGCGTTGTTTAATCAGACGTTGCCAGAAATCATCGTCCCGGGCCGTGACCAGCGCACCGGCTATTACATCCGAATGACCATTCAGATACTTGGTGGCTGAATGCATGACCAGATCCGCTCCAAGCAACAACGGCTGGGTATGGATGGGCGTAGCCACGGTTGAATCCACCACCACCCGGGCACCCGCGTCATGCGCCAGACCACAAATGGCTTCAATATCCGCCACCGTCCAGAGCGGATTCCCCGGTGTTTCCAGCCAGACCAGCTCGGTCTTGCCAGGCTGAAGCGCTGCAGCTACCGCATCGGTATCACTGGTATCAACGAAGCTGACTTCAATCTGCCACTGCTGCGAGAACTGCTTCAGCCAGTTGCGCAATGACCAGTACATCACCACCGGTGCAATAACATGGGCACCCGGTTGCAACGTCTGAAATACCGCCACCGACGCGGCCATACCAGAGGCAAACACCAGCGCATCGGCGCCCTGCTCCAGCTCGGTTAATACCCGTTCAACGGGGTCGTAACCGGGGTTATCAGCACGCGAATAAATGCGCCCCCGGCTGTAACCGTTGTCGGTATCGCGCTGGTAGGTTGTGCTGTTATGGATGGCAGGAATCAGTGCGCCGGTGGTGGCGTCGATGTCGCCCAGAGCCTGGGCCACCAGAGTTTCTGGCTGGTAGGGGTATGACATTAAGTCGGTCTCATCTGATCGAAATGATGCGCGACAGTGTAGCACTACCGATTACACGACCGTAGCAGCATTAAATGCGATGAATAGGTTGGTTTTGTTTAAAGTTTCGGAGTTCGCACAATGCGAGCGCCGGATGCCGGGGGGTGCCTCTGTGGGGGAGTCCGCAACATGGATGTTGCGGTCTAGGCTCCATGGACGGATTTACGCCGACCCCACAGGGGCATCCCCCGGTAACCGGTGCCAACCAATGCCACTAAGCCGACCCGAACTCCGAAGCTTGAATTGTCAACAGCCGTCCGACAGCCACAGACCGTCTAAAAATTGTCGGTGTCGGGACTTTGCTGGCCCGAGTCTGCCTGCAACTCTCCGGCAGGCACACGGCCGATGCCCCAGCTTCGATGGATATAGCCCACCACTTCGTCCAACTCGTCCCGGGTGATTAGCGCCAGCTCACCCCGCTCCAGCGGGTCGAAATGGAAGATATACAGTCGCGACGCAAACTGGGCAAATGGCAGTGAGGCCTCGCCGTAGCGCTCGCCCTTGCCGGCCGTACTGACCTCAACGCCATCGCCCCAGTTCTGGCCGCTGTCGTTATTCGGGTTGTAAAAATACACCCGCATCACCTGGCCCGGGTCCATCGCCACGCGCAGTATGGTGATGGCATGCCAGCCGATAAAACGCGCGGCACTGTCGGTCACGGCGATGCCCGCCGGTTGTGGGTGAATCAGTGGCTGATTGCCGTTGTAATAGGGGTGGTAGGATGCGTAAAAGTGGCGCAGAAAATCTTCTAGATCCACCAGTGCGCCGGTTGCGACATCGACATTGATGTTGAAGCCGCGGCCGGACCACCAGCCGTGGAACTCCGGGTTCACCCAGCGGTGCGGGTCGCCTTCGCGGCCAATGCAGCGCCGGCCCATCTCGGCGTAAATGCGATCCAGGTGCGGTACGACAAGTAGCGAGACCGCGTCGAGATCAATCGGCAAACTGCTGGCAACGCCCGACTGGCTCTCGCAGGAGGAAATCGGCTGGCCCTCGAAATGCATGACGATTTCATCATCCCGCGCCGCCCAGGCGACCATTTGCAAGAGGTAATCCGGGTCGTTATAGGCCCACATCGACAATGCCCGTGCCGACTGACAGGTTGGATTATTGCCCTGCCCGACGCCGAGCGGCTGTCCGAGCATGCAGAGTACGCCTTCCAGCAAACGTGAGCGGGGTTCAATGGCATCGCCGAACGCCATCGACAAACGGTTGCGCGACCACTCCGACAAGATCAGCGCCAACTGGCGCCACATGGCCGGAGCAACCGAGGGGTGGTAGAGAATGCCCCGCTCCAGCGTCAATGCCAGCCCATAGATTGCTTGCGGGGTTTGCGGATGCACCGCCTCGCGAATAAGAGCGTAAACCAGTTCGCGGTAGCACAACAGACAATCCCGACCCGTCGTCGACAAGCCGAGCGCTTCCGGCAACAGGTGATCGTCTGTATCCAGCAAGTGACGCAGCAGAGTGGCGTGGTAGGGAGAGACCAGGCCGGTGTCGTGCATGGCCCGGGCAAAGCCGGTGGCTTCTTTCAGCAGAGCGCTGGAATCCATGGTGTCCAGGCTGAGTTGATAGGCCTCTACACCCGGGTCATCCCGGCAGGCCTGGGTAGGCCCGTAGAGGCTGCTGACCAGCCGGTCGGCGCCCTGCCCGCTGGTGCCCAGATCAATGTCCGGGTCCGCCTGGCAGATCGCAATCTGGGTGATCATCTGTTTAATTGAATCGACCTGAATCGGTCGCTGGTTCAGAATGCGCCAAATCTCATCAATCAGCTGATCGATGATCTGCTCATACCCGATCCGGTCGGCCAAATGCGCCAGCAAATTGCGCGGTATCACAGCAAGCCGGCCCTGCGTTTCACGTTCTGCCTCACTGGGCGGTGTAAACAGCATCGGCAGATTCGCGGCCAGTACCTGCGTCAGAAAGTGACTGGCCTGTTCAGACGACAACTCACTGTGCACGTAATTGCCCTGCGCCACAGCCAGAAAGCGCAATTCGCTGAGCGCTTCGATCACGACCGATTCCGCCACAGGGCTTTGCAATGAATGGCGGGACAGGGTCGGGATCAGAATGGTCGGGTTGGCCCAGTCCGAGCCCCAGAAGACGCCGGCTTGTTCCAGCGCCTCTATGCGTGATTCAAGCGCAGCGCAGCCGCCATTCTGTAACATGACCCGACGAGCGGTATCGAATACCCGGCCCATTTTTGCCGGCTTCGAAAACGCCGGCGCCTGCGCCAGCTTTTCGATCGCGTCATCCATTTGCGTTAGCAGGCCTTCCAGTCTGGAGCCTTCGGATGGCGTTGTTGTATCCGGATTCACCCTGTTTCTCCGTTAAGTCTCACTTTGGATTTTCCCAGTATAGAGCGTATCACTGCATGCCAGTCATTCCCTGCTGACGATCAATTCGGAACCGCACTATACGTAGAAATCCAGTTCCTGCTGGCGCTCCAGCAAACGATGCATTTCCTTGGGATCCTCGCCGACGAAATACAGCAGGCCCCAGTGCGTGCCAAAGGCGGTTCGCTTGGTCACAATCTCTTCCTGAGGGGTCGTCAGCTCATGCGACTCGAAATACGGATGGTCTTCGGTTTCTTCCGGTATTTCCAGGCGGCTGACAACACGGCGACGCGGGTACACGCCAAAGCAGCCGGCATGAGCCTTTGCATCTTTGACTGCCTCGGGGAAATAGGCTTCGACCTCTTCCTCGGTAGCCTTCGGGTCAAACACCAGTATGGTCGCCTGGTAGGCATTGAAGCCTTCAT
This sequence comes from Saccharospirillum sp., assembly GCA_035704555.1. Lineage (GTDB taxonomy): Bacteria > Pseudomonadota > Gammaproteobacteria > Pseudomonadales > Natronospirillaceae > Saccharospirillum. The sequence goes on from DASSWT010000345.1 coordinate 3,869, forward strand.
AAACCCGTTCCAGCAACTCAAATACCTTGAAACCCGGCGGACGATACGCCACCTCGCCAAAGTACATGGTGCCATCGCTGGTTACAAAGTATTCCGGGTGAATCAGTCCGAATTCAATGTCGAAGGTTTTGATCAGCAGTTCGATCTGCCGGGTAATTTTTTCCCGATACGCTTCCAGTTCCGGGGAAGCCGGCACATAGACTGAATAGCCCAGCTTGACGTACTCGGAGATGTTCAGGAAGCGGATTTTGCCATTGTGAATCCAGGCCTCAACCGCAAACTCCCAACCATCGAGGTGTGATTCCATCAACGATGGGAACTCTTCATCCGGAATACTGTCGACTTCATCCGGCGTACGAATCACCCGGTGCCCCAGGCAGCCGGCTTTGTCGAAAGCTTTCACGTGGATCGGGTCGTTCGGGTCACCGTCGAGTTTCAGCAGCGTCTGGTTCACCCGTTTCAAAAACCGGATGATGTCGTCCCGGTCGTGGGCTTCCTCGAAAATACCTACACGAATACCACCCAGCTGTGCCCGGCGCTTCATCAGCGATTTGTCGCGCATCAGCATTGCCTGCCCAAGCAGACGCGGGTTATCGAGCAGTACCGAGTTAATGGCCCCGGCCCATTCGACGGTTTCCTCGAACAACGGAATCGAAACATCGACGCCCATGTCTTTCAATGTCTGGGCAATTTCCATTGAGCGGTCGTTCAACCGTTCGAAGTTCCAGGGGACGTAGGGGATTTTGTGTTCCAGGCAGTACTCTTCTGCCCAGTCGGGCGCGACAACAACATAGCGGCGGTCGAAATTTTCTGCAGCCTCAATGGCGTTCAGGCTCCAGCCCAGCAATGCTATATAACCCTTGTTTGGATCTTTCTTCATAAGAGATGCCTCTTTTGATTGATAGATGGATCCAACCTCTTTAGCGAGATCTGGTGAGGCCCACCATACGCCGTTGAACACCGTTGGTACACCGGAGAGCGGGTACAGTGCGCGTTACGGGTGGCCGGAAAGGCCCTGCTCATGGGCACTGCAGCAGGATGGAATTTTTTTAAATAGGGGTAAAAAAGCTGATAGAACAGAGTGATCGACCACCTTTCGAGGCCCGATCACCCTGTTTTCATGACAGCAACAACGGGCTCAGTCGTGATGGCGGGCGTCTTTTCGCTTCTGCTCGCGACGACGCAACACCTCATAGGCCACTGCCAGCACCACCGTCACCAGAATCATGATCAGTCCCAGGGCGTTCACGGCCGGGGTCAGGCCGGTACGCACCTTGGTGGCGATATAGACCGTCAGGGTGGTATCGAACCCGCGCACGAAGAGCGTGGTGTTGTAGTTCTCGAATGATTGCAGAAAAGCGATAACGGCAGCGGTCAGAATGGCTGGCTTCAAGTAGGGCAACAACACCCGGCGCACAACCTGGGAATGAGTGGCACCCAGACTGTAGGCCGCGCGTTCAAGCGTTCGGTCGAAGCGCTGCAGGCGGGCCAGCACCATCAGCATGACGTAGGCGGAGATAAAGGTCGACTGTGCGATCACCGTCAGGCCAATACCCCCACTCACCCCGAGGTTTCGCCAGAAGATCAGCGTGGAAATACCGATGATAACCCCCGGCGTCAGCAGCGGCGACAGCATCAGGCTGTAGAAGAAATTCTTGCCTTTGCCCTCGTAGGTCGACAAAAACAGCCCGGCTGACACCCCGATCGGCACCGCCAGCGCCAGCACACCCAGACCCACAATGAAGCTATTGAGCAGGGCATCCCACATAGCGGTATCGTTGGCCAGTTCACCAAACCAGCGCCAGGTGGTTTCCCGCCAGGGCCAGATCGTCGGAAAGCGACTGTCGTTAAAGGTCGCCACCGACATGATCACCAGAGGCGTGAACAGATAGATAAAGAACACCACCAGGTAAAAGCGAATGCTCCAGTACATGAGTCGTTGTGAGGTCATTTTCCGATATCCCCCAGCCCAATGCGGAATACCTTCATCACTGTCGCGATAAAGCCAATACAGAGAATCAGCAACACAAAGGCGTAAGCAGCCCCCATGTTCCAGTCACCGCCCTCGAAGAACCAGTTATAGATAATCTGAGTAAACCAGCGGCTGCCCGGAGAGCCCAGCAGTGCCGGTACCGCGTAACTGCCGGCGGCCAGCATGAACACCATGATGCAGCCGGTGGCGATGCCGGGTTTGGCATGCGGGATGACAATGCGCCAGTGAATTCGAATAAGCCCGGCGCCAAGGTTACGGGCCGCCCGAACCTGATTGTTGTCGAGGCTTTCAATGGCGTTATACAGCGGAAACACCATAAACAGAATGTAGGCGTACACCATGCCGATCAGCACGCCACCATCGCCGGAGAGAAACCGAATGGGCCGGTCAATAAACCCTAACCCCAGCAGCAAGGCGTTCAACGGGCCCTGAAACGAGAGAATCAAATACCAGGAAAAGGTACGCAGAATCTCATTGATCCAGTAGGGAATTACCAGCAGCAGTGCGATCAGCATCACCTGTTTGGCCGTTGCCAACTGCGCTAGAAAATACGCTACCGGATACGACACCATCAGGGTCAGGGTCGTTACCAGTATACTCGACCAGATGGTCTTGAAGAAAATCGTACGGTGAATGTCGTTATTGATCAGCGTCTGGTAATTACCCAGCGTATACACGTCTTGCGGGCCACCGTACTGATCGGGAATCAGATTCGGCTTGAAGGAGTAGTCGATCATGATCAGTTGCGGCAGCAACACCAGCACAATTAGCCAGAACCACAGCAACAACAGCACCACCAGCGTCATCGGCCCGCCGAAACGGGCGGTCAGTTGCTTAATCATGCGCCGCCTCCGCAGGTCTGTCCTCGGGCAGCACAATGGTCTCACCGACCTGAAACCCCAGTGACAGTGATGCGCCCTGCTCGACTTGCCCACCATAAGCACGCTGGTCGGCCTGAACATGAATCATTGATGACAAGTGCGGATGGCGGGTTTCCAGCGTCAGGTGCGCGCCTTCGAAATTGACGGCTTCGACACTGACATCCATGCGGTTCACATCCTGGTCGGTTGCCGCCTGCAGGCTTTCCGGCCGCACATAAAGGCCACAGGGCTGGCCCGGCTCAAGCCGGGCACCCACCTGCCCTCTGAATTGCCCGGCGTCGCCACAATCGACCACTACCTGCTCCCCCTCAACCGAGACAACCTTGCCCGGCAAGCGGTTATTTTCACCGACAAACTCGGCAACAAAGGCGGTTTTGGGCCTGCGGTACAGTTCAACTGGAGTATCGACCTGCTGCAACCGACCTGCCGACATCACCGCAACCCGGTCCGACATGGTCAGGGCTTCACCCTGGTCGTGGGTGATGTAGATAAAGGTGATCTCTGTGCGCCGCTGAATTTCTTTCAATTCCGTGCGCATATGCTGGCGCAGTTTCAGATCGAGCGCCGAAAGCGGTTCATCCAGCAGCAAAACCTTGGGTTCCACTGCCAGTGCCCGGGCAATGGCCACCCGTTGCTTCTGACCACCAGACAGATCATCGATCCGGTACTGGCCACTGCCCGGCAGGTCTACCAGTTCCAGTAACCGGTCGGATACCTTGCGCCGCTCGGCTTTGCTGACACCGCGCACTTCCAGGCCGAACTCAATGTTCTCCGCGACGCTCATCAGCGGAAACAGGGCCAGATTCTGAAATATCATCGAGGTGGGCCGCTTGTTGGCGGGCACCGCTGCCATGGGCTCATTACCGATATTTACTGCCCCCGTCGTCGGCTGCAGAAAGCCGCTGACAATGTTTAACAAGGTGGTTTTACCGCAGCCTGAGGGGCCCAGAAAGCTGAAAAATTCACCGGACTGAATGTCCAGATCCAAAGGATGTACGGCGGTAAAGTCGCCGAATTTCATGGAGATGTTGTCAAGATGGACTCGACTGTCCATAGCAGTTACTTCCCGTCTAAACGTCCCTGATGTCAACAGTATTCAGGTCTTCCATCCCGGAACGACCAAAGCCCCGCACCGGGCGGGGCTGTTTGGAATCCGCTGCGGTGAGCGGCTCTGTCCGGATCGATCAGGCTGACAAGTACCGGTCCTGATACTCGTTACGGATCGCCACGTACCAGGGTTCCTGAATGGGCCACCACCAGAGGTTCGCCAGATCCTCTGCGGTGTAGGAGTTGGTAAAGAAGTCTTTGGTGGCCTGCGGCAGCAGCGCTTCAGCACCACGAGCGGTCGAGTTGTAACCGGTGGCTTTCACGAACATGGCACCGGCTTCGGGGGTGTAGTACCAGTTAATGAACTCGTATACCGCATCGACGTTCTGGGCGTTCTTTGGCACAACAAAGCCTTCCATCCACGCCAGCGCCCCTTCTTTGGGAGCCGCATACGCAATCGGCATACCTTCCTGAATCAGGTTGAAGGCGGTGCTGTCCCAGGTTTGCCCGGCTACCGCGCCGTTGATGCGGAACGCACCCTGGGCTTCGTTTTCGGTGTTCCAGAACTGGGCGATCATGTTTTTATGCTCAACGGCAACCTTTAGGATCTCTTCAAAGTTGGCGCGGGCGGCCGCTTCATTCTTGAACATGTCCAGCAACGGAAATGGCAAACGGCCCTGCTGCTCAAGCCACAGGCCAATGCCGATCAGGGCGGAATGGCCCCGCACGGTCACACCAGTGCCGTGATCAGGGTTCCACAGATCGCCATAGCTCAGGTTGGCGCGGTCGATGCTGGAATAGTCGGTGTGGTAGGTAATGGCCTCGGTGCCCCAGTCGGATGGTGCAAAATAACGCTTGCCGTCAACTACGCCACCGACTTCGGAGCCTTCGATGGCGCTTTCCAGAGCGCCGTCCCAGTTAATCCGGCTGGTATCCAGAGGCTGGACCAGATCAAAGTCCACGTAGCCCGGTACCCGGTCGACCGTCGGCATAATAATGTCGAAGCCGGAACCGTCGGTGGCACGTAGGCTGTTCATCAGCTCATCGTTGGTGCCATAGGGGGTAAAGGTCGCGTTGATACCGGTCTTTTCACGGAAATCGTTCAGCATTTCATCGGTGATGTAGCCGGCCCAGGCATAAATCCGCAACTCCTGGCTCTCTGCCAGTGCCCGGTTTATGTAGAAGGGACTGGCGGCAACGGCGCCAGCAGCCATGGATGTTTTTATAAACTTCCGTCTTGTAAAGGTCATGGTCCCACTCCTGTTGTCTTTTGTTGTCTGTATCTGTCCAGAAACTGCATCTATCTGTAAATACTTTTGGCACGCCTCTGTCTTTAATCGGTGCGCGTCTGGCACGAGATTGACTGAGGGCGCTTTGTTGAACAAGCGTTCAATATAGAATCTAATATAAATATGACAAGAATGTGATGTTTTTATGGCATTTTTTTGGATATTTCTCCTTCCATTGATGACCAAACCCACCTACGACGCCGTCTCAGGCGCTCATTATTGAATTCAACAAAACAGAGCTTAATTACAACTCAAAGCAACCCTTAGGC
>DASSWT010000328.1:0-4567 GCA_035704555.1 Saccharospirillum sp.
AGATGGCTGGTGATACGGAAGATCTCGGCCATCATCACCCGGATGGTTTTAACCCGGTCCGGCACTTCGATGCCGGCCAGTTTCTCCACGGCCAGCACGTACGGCAGGTTGTTCATGACGCCACCGGTGTAATCAATCCGGTCGGTATAGGGAATAAAGCTGTGCCACGACTGCCGCTCGGCCATTTTCTCAGCGCCGCGGTGGTGGTAGCCGATGTCGGGCACACAATCGATGATTTCCTCGCCATCCAGCTGCAGCACCACTCGAAAGGCACCGTGCGCCGAAGGGTGATTGGGGCCGAGGTTCAAAAACATGAAGTCGGCACCGTCGCGTTCGCGCTGCATGCCCCAGTCATCGGGGTTGAACTGCAGAGCGCTTTGCTCGGCTTCCTGTCCGGCTACCGTTAGGGTGTAGGGGTCGAACTCGGTAGCCCGGGCCGGATAATCCTTGCGCAACGGATGGCCCTGCCAGGTGGGCGGCATCAGCAGACGGCGCAGGTTTGGGTGACCGTTAAACTCAATGCCAAACAAGTCCCAGACCTCGCGTTCGTACCAGTTTGCGCCTGGAAAGACGCCGGTGCAGCTGGGTACCGTCAGGTCCGACTCATTCAAGGCGACTTTCAGCATGACGTCGCGATTGCGCTGAATTGACATCAATTGATAGAACACCGTGAAATCAGCCTCCGGCAACCGTTCACGGTGGCTGCGCAGGCGCTCGTCGATGGCCGACAGATCGAACAGCAGCGTATAGGGCGCCTCAGTTTCCTCTTTCAGGAAGCCGAGCACATCAACCAGCCGGTCACGGCTGACCCACAGCACAGGCATGCCTGTGAAGGTCTGCTGTTCGGTAAAAACCCCATCGCCAAAACGCTGAGTCAGGGTGTCGACGATCGGGTCCGGCTGACGTTGCCCAGTCGACTGATCCGTTGATGCTGGCATGGCAACACTCATCGTTGTTGTCTGCTCCTGCTCGTTTCAAATGGCGTCATGGTTAGAGTTTGTCCGGTGTGCGCAGCTCGGTTGCCTGGATGCGCCGGTCGCGCAGGGTTTCCCGCTGAGACGGCATGTCGGCCCGGTACACACCCTGGTCACCGACCACCCAGGAGAGCGGTCTGCGTTCTTCCTGAATCGAGTCCTGCAACAGTTGCAGGCCCTGCAAAAACGCTTCTGGCCGCGGCGGGCAGCCGGGTATGTAGACATCAACGGGCAAAAACTTGTCGACGCCCTGCACTACCGAATAGATGTCATACATGCCACCGGAGTTGGCGCACGACCCCATGGAAATCACCCACTTGGGCTCTAGCATCTGGTCATACAGTTGCTGGATCACCGGCGCCATTTTTATGAAGCAGGTCCCGGCAATCACCATGAAATCGGCCTGGCGAGGCGAGGCGCGGATGACCTCTGCGCCAAAGCGGGCCACATCGTGCGGTGAAGTAAACGCCGTCGTCATTTCGACGTAACAGCAGGACAGGCCAAAGTTGTAGGGCCAGAGTGAGTTCTTGCGGCCCCAGTTCACGGCGTTATGCAGCACATCTTCGAGCTTGCCGGTAAAAAGGTTGCGCTCAAGCTGCTGTTTGACCGGGTCTTCCACCCTTTCCCGACGACCTTGCGGATAGGCGTCGCCCGGGGCGCCATTGGTGCTGTCGGCTCTGGTCAAGGTGTACGGCATGTGTGGCTCCTTTATCGAAATGAATGGCCCGCTGATGCGCCCGGCATCAGGCGGACTGGCGATTTGAATTTCTCACTATTTACTGCTGGACGCTTTCTGATCCGGTATCCGTTGGGTAGGCGCCCAGTCCAGGGCGCCGACGCGGCGGTCATAGAGCAGTCCGGCCAGCAGAATGACGATAAAGACGGCAGCCCCCCAAAATCCGCCCCAGCCGACTTCCTTTACCGAGATCGCCCAGGCAAACAAAAACACTGCTTCGATGTCGAAGATGACGAACAGCATGGCGACCAGATAAAACTGAGCAGAGAAACGCTGATGTGCCGTGCCGGTACCAATAACACCGGACTCGAAGGGCAGTGACTTGCTGCGACCCCGGCTGCGACCGCCCAGAACAGTGGACAGCCCCAGCATCAGGGCACACAGCATCACAACCGAGATGATGAAAAATCCGATGGCCCAGTACTGGGCGATGACATCGGTGATGGGCAAGTCCATTTTAATCTGTACCTCCCGGTTGGGTTGACGTCTCTCGCTGACTTACGATCCTTTACCCTAGCAGCACATTTTCATTCCTGCGAACATGAGTTGAGTATCAAAACGCCATTCGACCCCTGTCAGGAGCTCAATCAAACCAGAGGCGCCCTTCTCACAGTTTGCCTGCTATACTCGCGCACCCGATTTCGGGGAAGACTGACCAATCAGGAGTGACGGTTTGAACGACCGCTTGAACAAGACTGTGAATTATCGCGAGCTGATACTCGGCGCAGAGCAGACATCACAAGACAAAAATCTGCCTCATCGTGCGTTAAGTTATGATGGGGAGTCGCTGCAGACGGCGGAACTGAAGCGCTGCATGATGCTCGGCGTCGCCGCCAGAAATGCCCTGACCTTCACCTCGAAAGACCCGTTGCGCAACGCACCGGAGATTTGTCTGGCCGCCAGCAAAGCCCTGACCGAGGCCGGGTTTGAGCATGAAGTGACCCTGGGGAACCTGATTCGCCGCGGCAAACATATGGTCAGCAATGTCTCGGCCAATACAATTGCAGAGGCGTTCCACGCAACAGAATCGGCTGCGCGTCCCAACTATTACTGCTGGATCACACTGAACGACGGCTCCGTCTTCGATTTCGCCCTGCTGTCCGAAGTTAAACCGCCGGTACGCGCCCCCATTCAAAAGGGCCGCGTTCGTCCGCCGAAGCCCAAAAAGCCCAACCTGGCCGATACCGTATTGATGCTCAACCCGACCGAACACGGCACCCTGTACCGCTACGTTCCCGAAGTTGTCGGCTATGACGTATTGCAAACATTGGTCAGCCGCACCCCGGGGCGTTGATTCCCGGGATCAATGAGGAGCCCGAAGAAGCCCTGATACAGCGGCCCCCCCCCGGATTTAATTGTCTACCGTGTAGATATTATTGGCGTTGACCAGGCAGGTTTGACCGCTTCTTTGTAGTGTTTCCGGCACATCGATACGTAGCGATCGTTGCCGCCAATCTCCACCTGATCCCCTTCGCTGATGGCGCGCCCCTGTTCGTCCAGGCGCGCCACCATGATGGCTTTGCGTCCGCAATGACATACCGTTTTCAGCTCGTTCAGTTTGTCGGCCAGGGCCAATAGCCGCGCCGACCCGGGAAACAGATTCCCCAGAAAATCGGTTCGGATACCGAAACACAGCACGGGCACATCAGCCTCGTCGACCAGATCGGAGAGTTGATTAACCTGTTCCGGGGTTAGAAACTGGGCTTCATCGACCAGAATACAGTCTGTATGGCCGTCGAAATTGGCGTACCAGGCTTTCAGATCGGTGCTTTCAACAAAGGTATCGGCCGCCTTTTCCAGACCAATGCGCGAACTGATGCGCCCTGCCCCGAATCGCTGATCGATCTGCGCCGTCAGCAGGCGCGTGGTCATGCCGCGTTCCCGGTAATTGTATTCCGATTGCAGCAGTGATGTGGATTTGCCAGCGTTCATCGCTGAATAGTAAAAATAGAGCTGGGCCATGGGAGGAGCTTCCTGATCCGGGGTTTCAATACGGCGGTAGAGGGGGAATAATAGCCTGCCAGCGTTCGCTGTTATAGTTGCAGTGGTCGTTTAACGTGAAGATTGAAGAACACACCGTCAATAGGGCTACCATGCGCATCATATCGTTCAATATCAATGGCATACGCGCCAGACTTCATCAACTGGAAGCACTGCGCGACCGGCAAAAGCCAGACATCCTCTGTCTGCAGGAGACCAAGGTACACGACGATATGTACCCGCACCCGGCGGTCGAAGCGGCGTCCGGCTTCGGGTCGGTCACCCACGGCCAAAAAGGCCACTACGGCGTCGCCACCCTGACAGCCGAGCCACCTCAAAGCGTCCATCGCGGCTTCCCTGACGATGTGGAAGACGACCAGAAACGCCTGATCATCACTCGTCATCCACTGACTGACGGGCGACACCTGACCGTTATTAATGGCTATTTCCCGCAGGGAGAAAATGTCAGCCACCCCACGAAATGGCCAGCCAAGCGAAAATTCTATGCTGACCTGAGCCGGTGGCTGGAAACCGAGGCCAACCCGGACGACCTGCTGGTAATACTGGGCGACTTCAACATTGCGCCGGTCGATGAAGACATCGGCATCGGTGAGAAAAACGCCCAGCGCTGGCTGCGCGAAGGCAAATCTGCATTCCAGCCCGAAGAGCGGGCCTGGTTTGAGAAAATGCGAGCCTGGGGTCTGACCGACAGCTACCGGCACCTGTATCCGGACACCAACGACCGTTTCAGCTGGTTCGATTACCGCTCACGCGGCTTCGAGGACGACCCCAAACGAGGCCTGCGCATCGACCACATCATGGTTTCCCAGCCGCTGGTACCGCTGATAAAAGGTGCCGGTATCGACTACGAAACCCG
>DASSWT010000363.1:0-3864 GCA_035704555.1 Saccharospirillum sp.
CTGACCCATGGAAAACGAAGCGGCTGACGCCACCCCGGTATTACCCATAGCATTCGACTTCGCATCATTCCCGGTAAAGGGAGTAGCCTGAGCTGCACTGGCAGCAATAACGGAGAGGGTTAGCAGCGTTTTTTTCATAGGTTGACCTTTTCGCGGTTACAACGGGCGTACATCGATTGAAAGCTTAGCGGTTTCTGTTTTTCACGCAACTACTAAAACGGGCCTGCAGCGCCTTTCCGGCGCGCTGGCCCCTCGGTTTTAAAGGCTTGCGTTTACCTTGCTGACACAGTCTTCAGACGATGTTGGCCGGGCAACCGAGCTCAGGCTTGCCTGGCGGGTTTCGTTCAGTACCAGATCGCCGGATTCGGTGGCGCCGTCGATTTCTGTTGTGAAGCGGAACTTCTGAGCTTCACCTTCGTTCTGTACCTTGGCTTTCATCTGGCCTGAAAACTCCTGACCTTCGTAGTCGAAGGTGAGCAGAATGGCGCCTTCTGAGAGTTTGCTCCAGCGTCCGCCGAGGTATTCGTTTTCAAACACGTCATCGTCGTCTTCGGGGTTTGCTGCGCTTACGTTGACGCAGGTGCCGATGCGGCCATTGGTCGAGTCGGCATTGCCATCCAGCCGAATGGCGATGTAGCTGCCGGCGGCCAGGTCGTCGGAATCGTCAGCCGTGGCTTCGAGCACGAACCAGCTGCCGCCCCACTGAGTGCCGGTAGCCAGAGTCGCTTCGGTGGCGGCTTCTGTCGTGGCTGTGTTCAGCTCGGTTGACGTTAGGGTGGTGGTTGCGGTCTTGCCGGTATCTACCAGGCTGTTGGTGATGCTGGCGATATCGAATTCGACCGTGCTGCTGTTCATGCTTCCGCTCAGCGAGGAGGAGAGGTTGTTAATGCCGCTGTCCAGAATACGCTTAACGGCATCCGCATCGCTGCTGGAGGCTTCCCGCTTGATCAGCTGAGAGATAACCTCTGATGCCTTGAGCTGGGCGTTGACTGCGGTCAGGTCCACGGCGGATTCAATGCGCTGGATTTCGACGTTCAGATCGGCCAGGCGATTGGTGACCCGGCTGATGGTTTGGGTGTTGGAGATCAGCGATGAGGTCAGGTTTTGCACGTGCGACTGACTAAACTCTACCGGACGGGCACCCATTGCCACTTGCTGGCTCAGGCGGTTGATCAGTTCGAGCTGGTTATTGGTTTCCGCCTGGCCATTGTCGGTACTGGACGTTAGAACGTCCATCATGGTTTGTACGGCGATCGAGTTGGCCAGAAACTGCCTTGCTTTGGTGTCGCTGGCGGTAGAAAAGTCCATCCGCAAGTCGGCATCTGAGGTAATGTTCAGGGCTTCGCGAATCTCATTGCGTGCGTAGTCAGAATTGGCACCCGATAACAAGGTTGTGATGGGCGACAGTACCAGGGGTGTTGAGCTTCGTACCGAAGAGGCTGAAATAGACGATGTCATGGCCATCACACCTTTCAGCCGTTCGCCGGTTGAGAGGTCGGTACCGCCCTTGATGCGAATTACAATGGAATCGAGGCTGCTGCCGTAGATCAGGCAGTAGCGCTGGTATTCGTCGGAGATGACCGGCAGTGCGCAGTAGTTGGTGTTGGTCAGCGGGTTGTAGGAATAGTAGCCATCGCTGTCGGTATAGGCATAGGGCTCGAAATCGTCGATGCGGTTGTTGTTGTTCATGTCGGCCCAGACCTTGCCGCCCGCTATTCGGCCGTCGACGGCCAGGCCGTTCAGGCCGGTGCGGTTGTCGCTACCGGTGCCATCCTGGGGTTCAATGTTGCAGCCGGCCAGTGTTACGGAAGCGGCCAGTGTCAGAGTCAGTAGTGTTGGTTTCATGAAGGTGTCTCCAGGGCCAGATTAAAAAGCGACGTTGACAGACAGAGCAGCAGAGACACTGCGCAGTGCGTTGCCTTGCTCGGTCAGATCACTGCTGAACAGATCGCCCAGCACGCTGTTGATGTGGGTGTCGAATTGAACGACGTTGAAAAAGCTGAGGCCGAGGCCGAGTTGGGTGGCTTCAAAATCCAACACGTCTTTGCCGACGCCAAGGCGCAGGCGGGGCCAGTACCAGGCATTGGGCTGCGCCAGAAACGCCAGGTTGATGTTTTGGCTCTGCTCGCCGAACAGGTCGGTTTTGCGCCACAGGTCGGCCGCAGCGGCAACGGCAATGCGGTTGTTGAAAAAGCTTTGGCTGGCGTCGACGGTGATGTGCGGGAACAGCCGATGCTCTTCGTTAAGGTCGATGTCGCCAACCGAGGCGAAGTATTCGGCGTGGTAGCACTCAGTTTGTGCCAGGTCGTTGCTGATGCTGGCGCAGTCGCCGCCCAGCCGGTTGTATTCAAGCACCGGAGCGTTCAGGTTGTAGGCGGTAACGCCGACCAGGGTGTTGTTGCGTTCGAAGGTAACACCCAGGTCCAGCGCGATGTCGTAATTGAAGTTCTCAAAGCCTTCGGCCAGATCATCGCTGATGTCCTCGCTCAGGGTGCTGTCGTCTTCACTCGCCTGGCGTGCCAGGTCTTTCAGCGGGTAAAGGTGCTTTTGCAGATTGTGCGCGATAACGGTGCCGCGTACCCCGGCGGTGGTGGCAATGCCGAACTGGTCCAGAACACGAATGCTGGGCAGCGTTTGCGCATAGCCCACATCGAAATTGAACACCTGGCCCTGCTTTAAATAGACCGAGGAGGTGGTGCGCAGGTAGTCAATGGCATCGAGGTCTTCATTGTTGTTGCTGGCATCGCTGACAGTCTGGGCATCGATGTCGAATTCGATGGGGCCGTGCAGCAGCGAGCCCCGCGCCTGTGTCAGTGACGAAACTCCAAGGCTGACGGTACCGGCATTGCCCAGGTTCAAGTTGAGCGGGGTCATCGGCAGGTTCACCAGCGCGCCGGGTTTGAGGTAAAAGCTGTCTGCCAGCAGTTCTACGTTGTTATCGAGCGAGGTCTCCAACGAATCGACTTCGGCCAGCACGTCGCCCACCGAGGCGTTGCCTGCGTCGTAGGCATCGAAGGTGTCGGAGATCTGGTTTATCTGCGCATCCATGTTGTCGAACACGGTATTAAACTCACCCAGGCCCCGCTGTTGCAGGTTCAGCGTGAAGTCCAGTACCGGGAACCGGGCCCGGTCGGTGCTGATCAGGCTGGCCGAAGGGTTGAATCGCCCGGAGGTCGCAATCTGGGGGTTGCTGATGGGGCCAACCGATACAGCCGTGCTGCTGGTCAGGTAGTTATAGTTGCCCGCCAGAGCGGTTCCCGCCAGGGGGCCGCCAAAGCTGCCAATCAGGGTGGCGCATGTCAGAGTCAGAGTTCGGTTCACGATCATCCCTCAGGGTGACTACGCATCGGTTTGGCAGCGCACTCTGAGCGTGTCGATGCCTGTCTGGTAAAAATTATGGGGTTAAACCGATCAGGGTGTGAAGTAATTCACATAAAAACGGGGTTTTTGTTTGATTTTTGATCGTTTCTCTGACGGTTTACGCTGTCAGAAATCTGACCGCCCGATCAAACTGGCGGAATTTTGGCGACTTTGATGGTTGTGTGTTCGCCCGGAACTTAGCGCTAATGTCCTGCCGCTTCATGCCGATAAAACAGGAAATCCCATTAGCTGTATCGGTAGGCGGAGACCTTTATGAAAACCCTGTTCAAGTGGCGTTCCAGTGTGGTGGTGCTGGTCGCAGCGCTGGTGTTAAGCGGCTGCTCGATGTGGCCCTTTGGAAATAATGACGACGAAGTAGAGGCCATTGTGGCCGAGGTGCGGGCCATTAACGAAAAGCTTCCGCCCATGGAGCCCATGGTGCTGCGCTCGACCGGGTATGGCGCCATTAACCCCAATTCCCAGGGGCTATCGGAAGTTCAGAAG
>DASSWT010000365.1:0-6093 GCA_035704555.1 Saccharospirillum sp.
TGCACTACGCCAACCACCTTCGGGTAGCGCTTAAGGCCCTGCAAGATTCGGTCATGAGCTTTAACAGAATGAATAATGACTGGCTGGCGGTGCTCACTGGCAACCGCCAACTGGGCCATAAACCAGTCGAACTGATGCCCGGCGGCGTCTGAATGGGGATGGTGTCTGAAAAAATCGAGACCGATTTCGCCGATAGCGACGCAGTCGCTGTGTTGATGCAGCCAGGTTTCGAGCGATTGGGTATCGGGCGGGCTTTCAGGCAGGAACCAGGGGTGATGCCCTGCCGCCAGCAGCACTCTGCCATCCCCACTGAACTGCTGAAGGGCTTTTTGCCACTGGTCGGGCGCGGTTCCCGGCACCAGCCAGCGACCAATGCCAGCGGCTTCGGCACCGGCCATGTACTGGGGGGCGTCATCCAGAAAATCCAGATGGCAATGACTGTCGAATCCGATCATGCCGTCTTCACCCGTTTATATGTTTACTCTAGCTTAGGAGTTCGCCGAGGAGACTAGCGGCGGGTGCCGGGTATACCCCTGTGGGGGAGTCCGCAGCAAGGATGCTGCGGCCTAGGCCCGAAACGTCGGACCGCCATGGATAGATTTACGCCGACCCCACAGGGGTATACACGATGCCCGGTGCGGGCCAATGCCCCTCAGTTAGACCGAGCTCCGAGATTTGAGTTAGTAGTAACTGTAGCGATTGCGCAATTCTCTCAGGCGCGCTTCAGCATTAGCCAGGTCCCGAATGATGTCGTCGCGTTGCTGTTCAAGGGTGCCCTGGCGCTCCTTCAACAAGGCGATTTCCTCATAGATCACACGACGCTGCTCTTCCGGAGTACCCGCACCAAACAAGGCCGCTTCTTTCTCCAGCAGTTGCTGTTCGATACGCTCCTGCTCGGCTTCATTGCTGCGCTGCTCGCTTTCCAGCCGACTGACCTCGCTGGAAACCTGGTATATCTGACGGCCCGCTTCGTAACCGTCCAGAAATTCCGGTTCCAGTGAGGGCGGGCAAATGCCGTTGTACTGATAACCGCTGCGCGCACGATTGAAGCCATTTCTGGGGGTACAGAAGGTCAGCAGGCCTTCATCGTGGCCGTCCTGATAATCACGCAGGTCTGGCGTTATACCGTGCTTGGCGCAGGCTTCCCGGTGTGCACCTATTCGCGTATCAGGCTGGCCGTTGGCACCGTCTTCATAACCAATGGCGTACCAGTCTGCCGTCTGGCACTCCTCTTCACTGAGCGTGGCACACCCGGCCAATATCGTTGCACAGATTACTACCAACACACCCCAATGTTTCATACCTGTTTCCTTCAAAATAGACGACCCGGGAGTCATTATCCGGGTTTCGCCGAGGTTATCTGGCAGCCGGTAAGGCCGCCTTTTATTGTGTAAAGCCTGAGTAATAGTGTCGCACAGTTAGCTGAATCCGTCATGAACGGCGGTGTCTTAAAGGACTGGCAAGGCCATCAGGACTGGCGCCGGGAATAGGCCCCTTTCGGAATGCTGTGAGGACGCCACTGCGGAAACTGACGTTTGGGTTGGTGCAGCAGGTCTTTTATCGACACCCAGTCGATATCGGGATAATCAGACAGTTCCAGGCTATCAAAGAACGCGAGGGTTTCCGGGTAGGGGTGGCAAATGACGGTAACCGAGCCATTCTGGCGCGCTATTCTCAGCGCCAGCTGCCATTGTTGTTCAATGAATTCAGGGGTCGGTTCATGGTCCAGAAAAACTTGCCGCCGGTTCCAGGGTACGCCCATCTGCTCGGCCATACGCCAACCCTGGGTGTTTGACACGGTCACACTGTCGAAATAAAACCAGTCGCGCTCGCGTAACTCGGCCATAACCCAGCCCATGGCTTCGGCATCACGTGTCAGCCGACTGCCCATATGGTTGCTGAGCCCTTCGGCATGAGGTACCGAATCCATACCCATCGTGAGATTAGCGAGCAATTGCTGATCGCCATCAGCCCGGTTCAGGCCAAGAGGCCCGAGCGGAAAATCACTCTCATTGGACATGGGCGCGTGAACAATGACGGTTTTACCTGCCTCCACTGTCGATTCCGCCAGGGGAACGGTGTACGGCAACCCCGGCATAATCGCAATGGTTTGAATGAAAGGAACCTGAATGGCAGTCAATCCAGATTGCCATTGGTTGCCCAGATCATCGACGACCACCGCCACCCTGGGACGTTCTGCAGCCACCGTGGCGGCCGTTACAAACAATAAAGCGGCGCACAGGCTCACTAGCCGAGCCTGGCGCCACACCGTGTCAGCGAGCTGCATTCAGGACGCGCATCCCTTTCAGCAAAGTGACTGCCTGATAAAGCTGATAATCATTAATAAGTTCGTTATCTGCTTCAGCTTCGTCTTCTGATGTAGATTCAGATGTAGAATCAGATTCAACATCATCGGCCTGCTCGTCGGTTTCGGCGTCGGTTTCATCTACTTGACCGTTGGTCAGGTGTCCCGCCAGGTTGGCTTCCGAGTAATAAGGGTTGCCGTTTTCCTGTGTCAGCTTGCCGGGTCTGACTTCGATATCAGGTTCAATACCCTGAGCCTGTATGGAACGTCCATCCGGCGTGTAATACCGGGCCGTGGTCAGCTTGATCGCATGGTTATCGTTCAGTGGCAAAATGGTTTGCACCGAGCCCTTACCGAAACTGCGCGTACCCATGATGATACCCCGACGATGGTCCTGAATGGCCCCGGCGACAATTTCGGATGCGGATGCTGAACCGCCATTGATCAGTACCACCAGATTGACGCCTTCGCTGGGGTCGTCAGCATTGGCTTCAAATTCACTGGCGGAATTGGGTAGCCGTCCTTCGGTATACACAATCAGGCCCTGGCTGATGAGTGCATCAACCACATCGACCGACGCTTGTAATACACCACCCGGGTTATTGCGTAAGTCGAGCACCAGACCATCAAGTGCACCTTCATTTTCTTCGCGCAGCGACTCCATAGCCTCCACGAAATCCTGACCGGTCCGTTCCTGGAACTGGGAGATCCGGATATAACCCACACCCGGTTCGATCATGCGGTTGCGAATGCTGGTAACTTGTATGATGTCCCGGGTGATTTCAATTTCCAGGGGCTGGCTTTCACCCTCACGCGCGACCGTTAAGGTTACTTCCGTGCCCGGGCGTCCGCGCATCAGATTGACGGCATCCCCAATGGACATACCCTTCACCGGTGTATCATCGATCTGGGTAATCAGATCACCGGACTGCATGCCGGCACGGTATGCAGGCGTGTCATCGATAGGTGCAACCACACGCACAAAGCCGGTTTCATCGAGTGATATTTCAATACCCAGCCCGCCGAATTCACCGCGTGTACTCTCACGCAAATCTTTAAAGTCATCTGGCGTGAGGTAATCGGAATGGGGATCCAGGCCAGACAGCATGCCCTCGATCGCATTCTCAATCAGCTCAGAGTCTTCAACATCTTCAACGTAAGCCTGTTTGATGCGCTCCAGAACCTGCGAGAACATTCGAACGTCGTCGACCGGTAGGCGCGTTTCTACACGCTCGGCATGAACGCTGCTCGCGATACCGATGGAAACGCCAATGACCAGGGCGGTAATAGCGCTCATCCAGGGACTGCGGATCAACTTCATAACGGTTCCTTTCACATCTGTGTTGGGTTGTTCTGTATTGGGTTGTCTGGTCATGAACACCGAACCATATCGTTAATGCCCCTGGACCAAAACCATAAGTCTAGCGTTTTTCAAGCCAGTTGGCCGGATTTTCAGGCTGACCATTGCGCCGCACCTCAAAATACAGACCACTTTCGTCAAAACCACCCGAGGCACCGACTTCTGCCAGTACAGCCCCGGCCTCCACCCACTCTCCCACGGTACGCAAGAGTGTCTGATTCCGACCATAAAGGGTCATCAGTCCATCGCCATGGTCAAGTATGACCAGCAGGCCAAAACCATTCAGCCAGTCGGAAAAAACCACCCGCCCATGGTGCACGGCTCTCACATCGGTACCGGTTTCTGCAGCCAGCCACCAGCCCTGCCATTTAAGGCCAGAGCTGTCCTGAGCGGTGTCATATCGGGCGCGCAAGGTGCCTTCAAGCGGCCAGGGCAAACGCCCTCGGACATCGGCCATGTCGATATCAGCCGGAAAATCCAGATTCATGTCTGTCAGTTCCGCCTGCATGCGCTCGATCAATTGTGTCAGTTGGGCCTGCTCTTCCTGTTTTCGTTCCAGCGACTGCTCCGTTTGCTCCGCTTCAGCCTGGAGGTTAACCAGTATCTGTGCCCGGCGGTTCTTTTGACTGGCTGCCTCCGCCTGGGCCTCGGCCAACTCGTCCCGGTCGCGGCGCAGTTGCTCGGTTAGCCGGTCCTGTTCCCGAATAACCTCACTGAGCCGGTTGGATTGCTCGATCCACTGTTGCAGCTGTTCATTCTGCTGGCGGTTGAGAATCGCGAAATACTGCATCTGTCTGGCCAGATCTTCCGGCCTTTCACCGGATAACAACAGCTTAATCAGCGGCTGGTTATTCTGCTTGTAGGCCAGACGTAATATCTCAGCCATCGAATCACGCTGGCCTTCCAGTTGTTGCTCCAGCCGGCTTTGCTCAGCTTCAAGCTCGCTGCGTCGACTGGTCGCCTGTCTCAGGCGACCGGCCAGTTCATTCAATTGCCGGTTAAGTTCACCGAGCCGGCGCTCGGTGTCCTCCAGCGCCTGGCGCTGTTCCGATACCTCGGCACGATTGCGGCTAAGCTGCTGCTGTAAATCACCAATCTGGGACTGCAACTGTTCCAGATCCTGCTCGCGCAAGGTCAGGTCATCTTCGGCAACCAAACCACCCACCATACTGAAGAGTACCAGCCAGAACAGGGTGCGTTTAAACGCAATCAGTTGAAACACAGATACGGCAAACTCATTCAAATTGGGGAGAGCCCCATTCATACCGGGGCGAGCGACTGCAGGGCAGGCTACCGCAAGCGGTGCCGGGTTTAAAGTGAAGCCGCGGGCGCGGCTCACTCATTTCATAGTCTTTACGACCTGTCCGGGCCAGCCCCAATAGGCCAGCCCGGCCCGAACAGCATGGTGTTACCCGCGCTGAATCAGGTTGGCCCCGGTCATTTCCGCCGGCACTTCCAGCTGCATCATATCAAGCAAGGTAGGCGCGATATCCGCCAGACGGCCTTCTTTGAGACTCACACCCTCGGACTGCCCGGTGACATACACCAGCGGTACCGGGAAGATGGTGTGGCTGGTGACAGCGCCACCGGTTTCCGGATCGACCATCAGTTCCACGTTGCCATGGTCAGCGGTAATCAGGCATTCGCCCCCTACCTTGAGCGCGGCGTTGGTAACCCGCTCCAATGCGGCATCCAATGCTTCAACCGCCTTGATCGCCGCGTCCATTTTACCGGTATGGCCGACCATATCGCCGTTGGCGTAATTGCAGATCACCAGATCGTACTTACCGGATTCGATGGCTTCCACCAACCGGTCAGTGACTTCAGGCGCACTCATTTCAGGCTGCAGATCATAAGTGGCTACCTTGGGAGACGGTACCAAAATCCGGTCTTCACCCCGGTATTCATCTTCACGGCCGCCACTGAAGAAGAAGGTCACGTGGGCGTATTTTTCCGTTTCAGCAATGCGCAGCTGGTTTTTACCCTGCTGCTCCATGACCTCGCCCAGGGTATTCACCAGGTTTTCCGGCGGGTAAGCCACCGGGGCATCGATGTCTCCGGCGTACTCGGTCAGGGTGGTAAAGGTCGCCAGTTTCGGCCGCACCGAGCGGTCCAGCGTGCTGTCGAGGTTATCGTCGGTAAAGGCCCGGGTCAGTTCGCGCGCCCGGTCTGGCCGGAAGTTCATAAAGACCACCGCATCCCCATCCTGCAGGGTGACGGGCGAGCTACCGTCGGCCCGGACTGAGGTGGCAGGGACGAACTCATCGTCCTTGTCCTGCTCGTAGGCCGCGTGCAAGGCGTCCATCGGGGTTGAAGCAACGATATCGGCACTGCCCTTGGTCAGCAGATCATAAGCCGCCTGAACCCGCTCCCAGCGGTTATCACGGTCCATCGCGTAATAACGACCGATCATCGACACGATGCCGCC
>DASSWT010000112.1:0-11617 GCA_035704555.1 Saccharospirillum sp.
AAGCGAATAGACGATGGCGTTGCGATACCAGTCCGGATCAGGCGTTATGGGTTGCTGCGCCAGCGTTTGGCGACTGGTTTCCAGCAGGTTTTCCAACTGCGCAAGCGCTTCAGGGTGATCAGCACCATAAACGTGATGCCAGAGTGTCTCTATCGTGGAATCCATAACGGTTACTCTCTTAATCGCTGCTTCAACTCGAGTTTCGGAGTTCGGGGTGGGCTCGGTGGCTTTGGTCCGCACCAGCTACCGGGGATGCCCCTGTGGGGTCGGCGTGGATCCGTCCATGGAGCCTAGGCCGCAGGATATGAATCCCATCCATGGGATTCACCCTCCGGGCTCGCTTCGCTCATGCTAAAACGTTCCCAGCGTTTTAGTCCCTGCTGCGGACTACCCCACAGGGGCATTCCCGGCAGCCGCCGCTTGCCATTTCAGCGAACTCCAAAACTTGAGGATTAAATTATGTACAGTCGTCAAACTAGCCTAGTACCTGGGCGCAGCTTGAGCCAGCGTAGATCCGGATATCACGGTTGTCTGCCAGGTCCGAGCTGATAAAGTACCGGCTTTGGTATTTAACCTCTCTGCCCAGGCCTCTAGCTGCTATGTCGCACTCACGTTTTCCCTCCGAGTTTGTTGTAATCATCGCTGGTGTCACTGCTGCTCTGCATCTGGGGAAATTGCCGCCTGCGATTACTGCGCTGGAGACGGCACTGGGTATCACACTACTGCAAGCAGGCTTTATGCTGTCGTTGGTGCAACTGGCGGGTATGACAGTGGGCCTGCTGGTGGGTATGGCGTCTGATACGGTTGGGCTAAGGCGCAGCATGATGGGTGGGCTAGCCGTTCTGGCACTGGCCAGCTTTCTCGGTGCCGAAGCGACGTCGGTGTCGGCGTTGCTTACCCTTCGTGCGGTCGAAGGAATTGGCTTTTTGCTGGTCGTGTTGCCTGCTCCGGGGCTGATTCGACGGCAGGTGCCGGTAGAGAAGCTCAGCCCACGCCTCGGCCTTTGGGGCTGCTATATGGGGTTTGGCACCAGCCTGGCGCTGTTAACTGCGCCCTGGGTGATTGACGCCGCCGGCTGGCAAGGCTGGTGGCGTGTGCTGGCACTGATATCGATACTGATGCTGCTCTGGGTTTGGTTCGGGGTGCCCGCCGATCAACCACAATTGACGCCAGCCAACACCGCCTCGCGGTCTGCCCCCTGGTGGCAACGCCCGGCCGATACGCTGACCGCGCCCGGCCCCTGGCTGATTGCCATTATTTTCGCCCTGTACTCCAGCCAGTGGCTCTCGGTCATCGGGTTTCTGCCCTCCATTTATCACCAGGCCGGGTTCAGTACCCTGCTGATCGGGCCGCTCACGGCGCTGGTGGCCCTGATTAACGTATTGGGCAACCTGGCTTCCGGCTATCTGTTGCATCGCGGCATCCAGGCCCGGCATTTGTTGTACACCGGCTTTGGTGTGATGAGCCTCGGCACTCTGTTCGCCTTTTCCAGCCTGACCGACACCGCACCTCTGGTTCGATACTTTGCCGTTTTACTGTTCTCCATGGTCGGCGGTGTTATTCCCGGTGTGCTGTTTTCGCTTGCCGTGCGGCTGGCTCCCCGTGAGGATACCGTGTCGACCACTGTAGGCTGGATGCAGCAGTGGTCATCACTCGGTCAGTTTGCTGGCCCGCCGCTGGTTGCTCTGGTCGCCAGCCGCAGTGGTGGTTGGGAATGGACCTGGGTCGTCACCGGTGGCTTGTCGCTGATCGCCGCCATTGTGATCAGCCGTTTGCCCAAATTTTCAGGCTGATTGTGCAATTGGGAAGGCTTCATTGGTTGCACTAGACTAGGTTGGAATGCATTGCCCAAAGACTGAACCATGTCTGAAAAAATCGAAGCCGGGAACGCCTTGCGTGCCTTCCAGACCGTGATCGACAACGGCACAAAAACCGACAAGGGCTATGAACTCGATGGCCTCACCGCCGACACCGGTTTTGATGGCTACACTGTGTCACTGAGCGATGGCGCGGTGACGTTAACCCTGATGTTCCACCAGAGCTTTTCAGTCGATAGCCCCAGCTCCCGGGCGACCGAAAACTTCATCAAACGACTCGATGCCTTGCTCGATAAATACCAGTAATAATTTACGGAGTCTCCATTGAGCCCGCCAGCGACGAGGGCGCGCCCACTACCACGGCCTGCTGAAACTTCTGGCGGAACTGGCGCGGTGTTACGCCTTTGTATTGTTTGAACAGCCGGTTGAAATTGGACAGGTTGGCGAAGCCGCTCTGCTCCGCTACCAGGCTGACCGGTCGCCCGGTACGAATCAGATCGGCACAGGCATGGCCGAGGCGGATATGCGTTAAGTATTGATGCAGACTCTGGTTCATCTGGCGGCGAAACACCCGGTTCAGCGTGCTGACACTCATGTGGTGATCACGCGCCAGCTCGGGCACCCGCAGCGGTTTGCAAAAATCACGATGCAGACTGTCGAGTATCGGGCTCAGTTCACGCTGCGCCGGCTCGGCCAGCGTCTCGCCATGAAACCGCGCTGAAGCCAGCGTTCGCGGCGTTTCTTCCTGCAGGGCGGTGAGTATGTCGAGCAATATCGTCAGCCGGCGGGCCGACCCGGCACCAGGCAATTGCTCAAACAGGGGCTCTAGCTCAGTGGCCAGCTCATGTGACCAGGCGAGCCCCCGTCGCGACCGGTCGAGCCAGGTGGTGAGCGATGCAAACTCGGGAAACTGCCTTGCCAGGCCGTCTGCCCAGTCCTGTCGAAACCAGAGTACATAGACCCGGTGCGGGCCGTTTGGTGCAGGCGTTTTGCTGGCCCAGCTGTGGGGCAGATTGGGGCCGAGCAAGACCAGATCGCCACTGCGATAGGTCTCAATATGATCACCAATGTACCGCTCACCCTGGCTGTTGACGGTTAACGTCAGTTCGTACTCCGGATGGTAGTGCCATTCAAACGGCAACGTATCAAGCTCCCGCAAAAAGAACCGCCAGGAGGCATCGTCCGGGTGCTGAATGCGTTCGAATTGGGCTTTCATGCGTGGGCACCCCTTTTATTGCGCTATCGATTCGATATTGCCATTGATATTGAGCGAATAGTATCGGTTTTTGCTCAAAAGTCACCGCCTGGCCATCTCTCCCGGCGCTAGGATGTGTTCATGGCTCAACAGGAGAACCCCATGACCACACTCAAAAATCGATATGGCTTTGGCGATCAGCAGCCCGGCAATAACAGCGTTGGCAGCCAGGAGCTTCCCCCGCTTGCCAGCATCGTTAAACAGCAACCGCTGCGCGTGCTCAGCGAGTCCGACTGGGCCCACTGGCAGCGGTTTGGCTATGTCGTCATCTCCCAGGCCATTTCGCCGGAACAGGTGGCCGCGACCGCCAACTTTCTCTGGGAATTCCAGGAGATGTCACCCGACGATCCGGGCAGCTGGTACGCGCCCCAGCGCCGGGATCACGCCATGGTCGAACTGAATAACAGCGGCATGGTCGAGGCCTACAACCACCCGTTGCTGTGGGCAAACCGGCAGACGCCCCGGGTATACAACGCCTTCGTCGATATCTGGGACCGCGAAGACCTCTGGGTCACCATTGACCGGGCCAATCTGAACCCACCCAACCGCTCTGGCCGGGCCTTTTCGGGCTTCATCCACTGGGATGCCAACACCACGCTCGACCCACTACCCGTTAATGTTCAGGGCGTGCTGGCGCTGAGTGACACCACGCCCGAGACCGGTGGCTTCCAGTGCGTCCCGCAGTTGTTCGAACACTTTGATGAGTGGCGACGCCAGGCCCCGGCCGACCGGGACCCGTTCTCGCCCGGGCAGGATTGCGGCTACCCGACCGATTTTGTGCCGATGAAAGCGGGCGACCTGCTGATCTTCAACAGCCTGCTCGCCCACGGCATTCGCCCGAACCAGTCCGATACCGTGCGCCTGGCACAATACATCGCCATGGTGCCGGCCGAGGAAGACAACACCGAAGTCCGCGAATGGCGTATCGCCTCCTGGCGCGACCGGGTTCCGCCCCAGGGCTACGCCTTCCCCGGCGACCCGCGCGGCTGGGAGCAAACCCGTTACCCCCGGGCAGAGCTTTCTGATCTTGGGCGGAAACTGCTGGGGCTGGACTCCTGGAATTCCTGATGCCTTAATTATTGGGGTCACTCAGGCAAACAGTGGCCCACTAATATAACTCGTTAACCAGTTTTTAACTGATAGAGCTTCTGAGAGGGAATAAAAACAAGCGCCTTACCTGCCTTGAACTGTCTGAACAAACCATTGTCGACCAATTGCAGTAAATCAGATCGAGCCGTTTCATAGGAGGTACCATGCGAATTCTGGTAGTCTCTGACACGGATTTCTATGCCAGGGTTATCCAGCGCATGATCGATGACATCGAGTTGCCGGTGATTCAGAACCTGGCCAAGATTCGAGGCACTTAACATTTCCAGAATACGCGATTTCTCTTTTGCTTTTTCTACCAGAAAGGTTTGCAAATCTTCAATGGCAGCTCTGATGACACCCAATTGGTGGTCAATAAAATACGTCAGATCCCCCTCATCTGTTTCTGTATACAAATAGGCTCTCATATAGCTGGCCGGGCTTCTCTTGATGACACGAGAGATAGACACATACTCCATCAGCCAATACCGTTCACGGGCCATGATCAGATAAAACAAGGCGCGTGCCGTGCGACCATTACCATCGACAAAGGGGTGATCATACCCAATCATGAAATGAGCGATAATCGCTTTGAGCAGCGGGTGAATATAATCTGCCTTGCTTAAGCGATCTTCATTAATAAAGTCACAGAGCCGTTGCAGTCGCGCGGACAATTCATCGGAAGGTGGGGGTACATGAACAATCTCGTCTCCGGAATGAACACAAATATCAACTTCTTTTGATCGAAACACACCCGCTTTTAATGCGTCTTCCCCAAGCAAGGTACCTTCAGTCAGTATCCGATGAAGCTCGAAGATAATACTGGGCGTTATAACCTCATCCTGACAGTCACGAATAAAGACCATGGCTTTGTAATTATTGAATATCATGGTTTCGGAATGATCTTTGGGCGCCCGCCCGCTGCGAATCATATCCTTTGCGACCCGGCGGGTAGTCGCCGCCCCTTCCAGTTGGCTCGACGTGATGGCTTCCTCAACCAAAGAACTGATCTGATAAGTCCGTTTGGTCACCGGGTCCTGAATGGAGGTGTCGCTCAGAACCGCACCTGAGGCGTGCTGGTCGATCCAGGATAAATCCCGATCCACACCACCCGGTTTACAAAACCAGAAGGGGGCTCCCTCAGTATCAATCAACTGATTCAAAACCGTACGCGGGTTCCGGGCCATCTTAACCAGGTACCAGTGCTCTTCAGCCGAGTAACCGGAAGGCGGCGGCAAATGACGCAACTTTTCCCAATGAACATAGCGATCTTTATGGTCATAGGGGCCCACGTTTGTATTACCAAACAGAGAAAGGGCTTTTTCCCGGTCTTCTGAATCCAATATTCGCTTCAGGATAAGATGCGGGTTCGGAGGTGTTTGAGGTCTTTTCATAGCCAGGCCACGCTAAGTGAGCATTAAAAGTAGCCCAAACTACTAATTATTTCAATATTAGTAGTTTTCCCTAATAGTCAGCCATAAACACCTCTGTAGAGCCATTTAAAGACCAGTAGAACTTACAGCCCACCTACCAGAATGGACGGTTTCGGAACAGACTCCTAATGGTGGCTACTGGAAAAGGAACATTGAGCAGCCAGATGACATTTGGTTGCAAATGAAACCATTAAAGTCTACTCTCGACCTATATAGTTTCATTTGCAACCATAACACCCAGAGGGTCTGGTCATGTCGGCTCCACTCGATTATCAAAGCGGTTTTCGCAACCAGTTCTCAACCGAAGCCTTGCCTGGTGCGCTGCCACTCGGGCAGAACTCGCCTCAGCGTTGCCCCTACGGGCTTTATGCCGAACAGTTTTCCGGCTCTGCCTTCACCGCCCCGCGTCACCAGAATCTGCGCAGCTGGTTGTACCGGATCCGGCCTTCCGTGGTGCAATCGGCTTATCGGCCGCTGGCAGTAGGACAGGTCGAAACCGGACCGCTGGCCAAGGCTGCGGCTGATCCGAACCAGATGCGCTGGGACCCACTGCCGATACCGACCGAACCGACTGACTTCATCGATGGGCTGTTTACCGTCGCGGTCAATGGCGATGCCGGAACCCAGACCGGCTGTGGTGTTCACCGCTATGCCGCCAACACCGATATGACCCAGCGGTTTTTCTACAATGCCGATGGTGAACTGCTGATCGTGCCGCAACTGGGCACGCTGATCGTGCGCACGGAAATGGGCGTGCTGGAAGTCGCCAGCGGCGAGATCGTGGTGATTCCCCGTGGCATCAAGTTCCAGGTTCGCCTGGGGCAAGGGTGTGATGCCATACGCGGCTACGTTTGCGAAAATTACGGCAGCCCGCTGGAACTGCCGGGGCTCGGCCTCATTGGCGCCAATGGCCTGGCCAACCCGAGAGACTTTCTGTCGCCAGTAGCCGCCTATGAAGACACAAGCGGCGAGTTTGAACTGGTGGCCAAATTTTCCGGCCGCTTCTGGGTCACCGAGCTTGGCCATTCACCGCTCGATGTGGTCGCCTGGCACGGCAATGTGGCGCCCTACAAGTACGACCTGGCGCGGTTTAACACCATCAACACCGTCAGTTTCGATCACCCCGATCCATCGATCTTTACCGTACTCACCTCTGCCTCCGATACACCGGGCATGGCCAACATCGATTTTGTGATCTTCCCACCGCGCTGGATGGTCGCTGAAAACACCTTCAGGCCACCCTACTTTCACCGCAATCTGATGAGTGAGTTCATGGGGCTGATTCACGGCGAATACGACGCCAAAGCCGAAGGCTTCGTACCCGGCGGTGCCAGCCTGCACAACTGCATGTCACCCCACGGGCCCGATGCAGATACCTTTGCCAAAGCCAGCGCAGCTGAACTGACGCCTCAGTACCAGGGCAACACATTGGCGTTTATGTTTGAAAGCCGCTACGTTTTTCACCCGACGGAAGCCGCCCTGAACGCCCCGGGTCGTCAGCAGGAATACGTTAATGTCTGGTCGTCCCTGACGTCGCAGTTTGATCCCGGCAAACCCTGACACAAGACCACGCTCAGGCCTAACACGCAGTCCGACTCTAAGGATACAATCACTATGAAACTTGCCACTCTGAACGCCGGCCGCGATGGCACCCTGATTCTGGTGTCGCGCGACCTGACCCGGGCCGCACCGGCCACCGACATCGCCACCACCTTGCAACAGGCCATTGAAAACTGGGCGACCGTCGCACCGCAACTGGAAGAGCGTTATTCCGCTCTAAACGCAGGCACCGCCAACGATGCCTTCGAGCTGGACATGACGACCCTGCACTCGCCACTGCCACGCACCTACCACTGGGCCGACGGCTCGGCTTACCTGAACCACGTTCAACTGGTGCGCCAGGCCCGCAACGCCGAGATGCCGGAAACCTTCTGGACCGACCCGCTGATGTACCAGGGCGGTGGCGATTGTTTTCTGGCGCCCACCGAAGACATCGAGGCGGTCAGTGAAGACCACGGCATCGATTTCGAAGGTGAAATCGCCGTGATCACCGATGATGTACCGATGGCGGTAACCCCCGAACAGGCCGCCGACCACATCAAACTGATCATGCTGGTCAACGACGTCAGCCTGCGTGCGCTGATTCCCGGAGAGCTGGCCAAAGGCTTTGGCTTCTTTCAGGCCAAACCCGCTTCCAGCTTCTCGCCAATCTGCGTCACCCCGGATGAACTCGGCGACGCCTGGAAAGACGGCCGCGTGCATCGGCCACTAACCGTTCATCTCAATGGCGAGAAATTCGGCGAACCCGATGCCGGGCCGGATATGATCTTCGGCTTTCCGGAACTGATCGCCCACGCCGCGAAAACACGCTACCTGGGCGCCGGCGCCATCATCGGCTCGGGTACCGTCTCCAACCCGGATGCCAACGGCGGGCCGGGCAAACCAATCGGTGACGGCGGTGTGGGCTACAGCTGCCTGGCCGAAGTGCGCATGGTCGAGACCATTGCGCACGGGGCCGCAAAAACACCCTTTATGCGCTTTGGCGACCGGGTTCGCATTGAAATGTTTGATGCGAACGGTGCCAGCATTTTCGGCGCGATTGACCAGCAGGTTAAACAATACCGGCCGTGAGGCAATCGGCTAGACTGATCTGACCACCTTATCTGGTCAAAATAGAGGGCGCATACCATGCTTACATTGCACAGTTACTTCCGATCTTCAGCGGCCTTCCGGGTTCGCATCGCCCTGAACCTGAAAGGGCTGGATTATGATCAGATCCCGGTCAATCTAGTCAAAGGTGAGCATCGTCAGGATGCTCACCGGCGCCGTAACGCTCAGGGCCTGGTGCCGGTACTCGAAACCGACAATGGCGCGACACTCACCCAGTCAATGGCCATCTGCGAATACCTGGAAGAGCGCTACCCGGAACCGCCCCTGCTACCCGAAAGCCCGGAAGCCCGTGCCCGGGTCCGCTCACTGGCGCTGCTGGTCGCCTGCGAAATGCACCCGCTGAACAACCTGTCGGTACTGGCCTACCTGACCGATCAACTGGGCGTCGATGAAGCCACCAAACTCGCCTGGTACCAGCACTGGGTTGCCAAAGGCTTTACCGCGTTGGAAGCACGGCTGGCCCGTGAACCCGACACCGGAAGCTTCTGCCACGGCGATACCCCCACCCTGGCTGACGTCTTCCTGGTACCGCAACTGTTCAACGCAGAGCGGTTCAAATGCGATCTAACTCCCTATCCAACCCTGGTGCGCATCGCCACCCAGTGCAGAAACCTGCCAGAATTCAAGAAAGCTGCACCAGCCGAGCAACCGGACGCTGTTTGATACCAGGAACACTGACGCGAGTTCGAAGCGATGTACGAAACCGTCCTCTCTCCACCTTTGGGGGAGAGAGCTAGAGAGAGGGGGACGGCACAGCCGTTACGTTTGTGGTTTCAATCAGAGTGAGGAAAAACCAAAAGAGAACCCTCTCCCCAACCCTCTCCCGTGGGACGGGAGAGGGAGTAATTTGCTGGTTGAATGTAACTCAAGTTTCGGAGTTCGCTTAGGTGGCCAGCGGCGGGTGCAGGTGCCTCCCATCTGTCCCCGAACTCCAAAACCTGGTTGATCCCGGCCAATTCCTGCTTTGCCCCTATCGAAATCCCGCCTCCCATATTAAACTGGCGCCCCTCTGCCCAGCCGCTCAAAAACAGGACTCGTCATGACTTTTTCGACTGAACAGTCAAGAAATGTCGTTGTTGTCAGCAACGTCGCCGATAACCCCTTCGCCATCGACATTGCCTACGCCGTCGGACAACTGGAAGACATTGCTGACAAGATCAGCATGAAACAGTTTATGAATTCCGAATTCTGCCCCCGCTTTATTTCCGATGAACACGACATGGACAACATCGGTCACACACTGGACGGCAAGATCGTTGTTATTGTCAGCACCAGCAGCCACCTGAAGAGTCGCCAGGAACTGGCGATGGCTAATCTGATCATCGCACGGGCCGCAAAAGAAAACGGCGCCAAGAAAGTGGTACTGGTCGAACCGGATTTGTTCTACAGCGCCCAGGACAGAGGCCCCCGAAAAGACCTCGGCGAAACCCATTTTGAACGCGACATCAAAGACATCAAAAAATTCGACGGCCAACCCTTTACTGCAAAACTCTATGCTCAGCTACTGAAACTCTCCGGTGTCGACTCCGTTCTTACCGTTCACAATCATTCCAGCTCTGTTCAGAAAATGTTTTCCAGCGTATTCGATGGCGATTTCCACAATTTGATCCCTTATGAAATTTACGCACACTATTTATTGAATTCCGACATCCTGAATTACGGTGAAAAAGGCGAAGGCCTGGTGCTGTGCGCACCCGATAAAGGCGCACGTGATTTCGTCAAGCAAATGTTCGAGACTCTTGGTCTGAGTGAAGCCAAGTTCATCATGCTCGATAAAGAACGCACCAACGAACGCAAGGTTGAAATTACGCTGCACAAGGAAAGCGAACACACCTTTGAAGGCCTGGAAAATGCCAGCGTGATCCTGTTCGACGACATGGTCCGCACCGGCTCCACCGTGGTGAAATCCTGTCAGTTTCTGAAGCAGATCAATCCGAAACGGTTGGTGTTCGCCGTCACGCACTTCTACGCCAGTGACGAAGGGCGTGAGCGTATGGCCCACCCGGCCATCGATGAAATTCTGACACTCAACACCCTGCCCACCATTCTGAACCGCGACGAACAGGGCCGGTTGCGCAAGAAGCTGGTGGTGCTGAAAATCGAGAAGTGGCTGGCGCAGGAATTGTGTCGCATCATCGGTTTCCCGCAAGCCGAAGAACTCAACCCTTACAAGATTGACATGTCATCGAAAAATCCGCGCTTCAAACGCAAAATCTGGTACAGCGACGAACTGAAAGAACTGCATCAGCGATCGCATACAAAATAAGTGCCGCTCTGGCCTGCCTGAATGGGTGCTCTGACAGGCGCAGAGCACCCCGGGGTGACAATGCCTTGTGCCCGGTTTTTTACTTTTATCGTTAAAACGCCAGCCCCGGTGTCAACACCTGCCCTCGCTTAAACCGCTCAAACGAAAACGGCGTTAAGTCGTGCCCCACGTCCCGCTCCATCACCAGGTCTGCCACCACACGGCCTATCGCGGGGCCAATGCCAAATCCATGACCGCTAAGGCCCGTCGCGATAACCAGACCCGGCAGATCAGGTACGCGATCAATCACCGGAATTTCATCCGGCAATGTATCGATCATCCCCGCCCAGGCCTGCCGAATGGTTGGCCGGCCCAACTCGGGCCAGACATCGGCAAAACGGTCCAGTGCCGCGGTTAGTGTTTTCATATTGGGCTCTGGATTCAGCACCCGCATTCGCTCAAAAGGGGTTTCCTCATCGGGCTGCCAGCGCCGCGCGGTGCGCCAGGCGTCCGGAAAGCCAGCCGGTGCGGCAAGACGCAGCCGGGTCGTTTTCAGACCCGACTTTACCTGCTCGCGAAAAGCGCCAAAGTGCCTGAACGCATCCGGTCCCAGGTAGAAATCATGAGAGAACCCATGGGCGACGGTGTAACCGCCATCCGCCCGTGGCCTGAAGGCGAGCGTCGGGTCTGCCGCACCGCCGGGAAAAGCCGCCGGCATCATGTTTGTCGCCATGGCTGAGCCCAGCACACTCAACTGCGGCAGGTTCACACCCTGAGACCGCGCAAACAAAGACGACCAGGCCCCGCCCGCCAGCACAACCCGGTTGCACTGAACACGCCCGGCTTCCGTCCAGACGCCGGTGACCTGGCCAGCGGTGGTATCCAGAGCCCGCACAGCGCAGTGCTCGCGCAGCATGGCCCCGGTCCGTTTTGCCAGTCGTGCCAGCGCGGGTACCGCCAGCCAGGGCTCCGCCCGGGCATCGCTGGGCGTGTACAGGCCACCCAACCAGTTACCGCGCGCGCCCGGCAAGTGTTCGGCCAGTTCCTGCGCACTGAGCGCCCGGCTATCCACACCCGCCTGGTGCGCGTAGGGCAGCCATTGCTGATAGGT
>DASSWT010000136.1:0-3734 GCA_035704555.1 Saccharospirillum sp.
ACGTTGCCCGGTGCACCGGCCATGGTGGTGGGCTCGAACGAACACATTGCCTGGGGCTTTACCAATTCAAACGGTGACTTTCACGACACCATTATTCTGCAAACCAACGCCGAGGAGACGGAGTATCTGACGCCGCAGGGCTGGCAACCCTTTACCGTCGACAATGAGGTCGTTCGGGTCAAAGGTGCTGAACCGGTGACGGTGGCCGTGAAGTCCACTCGCTGGGGCCCGGTGATTGGTTACGACCATTTTGGCAGAGTACTGGCCATGCGCTGGGTTGCCCACGACCCTGAAGGTGCCAACCTGGATCTGACCCGGATGGAGACCGCCAACACCGTCTACGATGCGCTGACCATCGCCGCTACGTCGGGCGTTCCCGGCCAGAACCTGAATGTTGTGGACGTGCGCGGGAATCAGGCGTGGACGATCATGGGTCGTTTGCCTCGCCGCTTTGGCTTTACCGAGGCCGGTATTTCACCGACTGAACCGGCCGATTGGTCTTCAGGCGAACTGGGCTGGAACGGTTATCTGAGTCCGTCTGAATTTCCACAGATTGTTAACCCGGCAGACGATCGGATCTGGACGGCGAATGCCCGCATTGTTTCCGATGAATTGTTGGATCTGGTCGGCCGCAGTGACTATGCACTGGGCGCACGCCAGCAGCAAATTGAGAAAGGGCTCTTTGCACAGGAGCAATTCAGCGAGCAGGATTTTCTGGATATCGCGCTGGACGACCGCGCTGTGTTCCTGCAGCGCTGGCAGCGACTGTTGCTGGCCGTGCTTGAGAATGACGAGGGCGACGGGGCCGCCAAGCGCAGTGAGCTGGCCGACTATGTGGCTCAGTGGGAGGGTCGCGCCAGCAAGACCTCTGTCGGCTACCTGGCGGTAAAGCGGTTCCGTGAACGCATCATCAATCACACTGTGGGTGCGGTTTATCGCCAGCTCGACAGCGCCAGCAACGCGTTTTGGCCGGAGCGGGTAGATAACTTCCTGGAATACCCGGTCTGGGCGCTGGTTACTCAGCAGCCGGAACAGCACTTGCCGCTCGGTTATGACGATTGGGATAATTTCATGCTGTCGATGGTCGATGAAACCCTGGCAGTCATGACGGCCGATGGTGAACCCCTGGCCAACCAGACCTGGGGCAAGGCCAACACCCTGTCGATTCGCCACCCGCTGAGTGACGCTGTGCCGCTGCTGTCGCGCTGGCTCGACATGCCAGAAGAGCCGATGGACGGTGATACCTACATGCCAAGGGTTCAGCGCCCCAGCAATGGCGCGTCCGAGCGCATGGTGGTTGCACCGGGCCAGGAGGAGAATGGCATATTTCACATGCCGGTCGGCCAGAGCGGTCACCCGATGTCACCCTACTACGATCGCGGTCATCGCGACTGGGTAGAAGGACGCCCAAGCCGGTTCATGCCCGGACCAACCCAATGGCGCATGACCCTGGAGCCGATGTAAGGAGGTTTGGCTAAGTTTTTTGGCAAGAGTTCGTGCCAGACGACGGGTGTACCTGTCTGGGGTCGGCGTAGATCCATCCATGGAGCCTAGACCGAAGCATCCCTGCTGCGGACTACCCCAGACAGGCACACCCGACATCAGGCACTTGGCTGATTGCCATCTCGACCCCCCAAATAACCTGTTGGACATTGGCAAATTATTAGCGGTGGTATTTAGGACTCAGCTCCACCACAGCCTCAACAAACGCCCCGGCATGCTCAGGATCAACAAACTGGTGAATGCCGTGACCGAGGTTGAATATATGGCCAGAGCCTTTGCCATATTCCGCCAGAATGCGTTCGACTTCGGTTCGAATACCGTCCGGTGAGGCATAGAGTACTGAGGGGTCCATATTGCCTTGCAACGCAACCTGTTCGCCGACTCGTGCACGGGCATCCGCCAGCGACGTCGTCCAGTCCAGACCCAACGCATCGGCGCCTGACGCTGCCATCGACTCCAGCCACTGACCACCGCCTTTGGTAAACAGAATTACCGGCACTCTGCGGCCCTCATGGGTCCGTTTCAGGCCTTTCACGATGCGGGTCATATAATCCAGCGAGAAGGTGGGGTAGACCGTGTGGCCGAGCACACCGCCCCAGGTATCAAAGATCTGTACTGCCTGGGCCCCTGCCTCGATTTGAGCATTCAGGTAGTCGGTAACTGAATCGGCCAGGCGAGTCAGCAACGCGTGCAGGGTGTCCGGCTCGTTGTAGAGCATGGCCTTGGCGTGGCGGAAGTCCTTGGAACTGCCGCCTTCGATCATATAAGTCGCCAATGTCCAGGGGCTGCCGGAAAAGCCGATAAGCGGCACCCGACCGTTCAAGGCACCCCGAATCGTGCTGACAGCATTCATCACATAACCCAGATCACTGGTCATATTGGGCTGATGCAGCGCCTCTACATCCGCCATCGAACGCACCGTGCGCTCAAAACGAGGGCCTTCGCCCGGTTCAAAATAGAGCCCGAGACCCATGGCATCGGGAATGGTCAGAATATCGGAAAACAGAATGGCCGCATCCAACGGGTAGCGTTCCAGCGGCTGCAGTGTTACTTCGCAGGCAAAATCGGCATTCTTGCACAGGCTGAGAAAATCGCCCGCTTCAGCCCGCGAGGCCCGGTATTCCGGCAAATACCGCCCGGCCTGGCGCATCATCCAGACTGGCGTACGGTCCGTGGGTTCACGCATCAGGGCGCGCAGGAAGCGGTCGTTGGTCAGTTCAGCCATGGGGGAAGATCCTGTAGAAAAAGTGGGCGCATTATACGCATAGCCACGGCCACTGACGAATTCAGGTGAATATCAATAGTGGTACACTGGTGCCAGATTCTGCGTACCACTATCGAAGGAGCCCACGTGAACTTTCTGGGCCACTGGCTGTTTTCAGACCCAACCCCCGATGCCCTGATCGGCTCACTCTGGCCCGACTTCGCCCGAAGACCCGACCCGAACACTGTTTCAGAAGAATTTCTGATTCATTTCGACAGGCACCAGGCCATCGACAAGTTTACAGACACCACTCCTCTGCTCGAACCCCTGCGAGTCGCTTTACGACCCAAACTTCGCAAAACAACACCGATTGTTGTGGATATGTTGATTGATTACCATTTGGCCAGCAATTGGGCAGATTACCACGCGGAACCGCTATCAAAGTTCACACAACAACGCTACGAACTCGCAAACCAATTCATGGCATTACCCTTACCGGAGAGAATGGAAAAGACACTTTATTTTATGCAGAGGGATGACTGGCTGACAGCCTATAGCGACCCGGCACATTTAGTCACAGCGTTGGCAGGAATGTCCAGAAGGATTCGCTTCGAGGATTCGATGGAGAAGTTTGGATTTGAAGCGATTGGTGCTGCACAACAATACCAGCAACCTATCGATCATTACCTAAATTCGATCAAAACGGACATCCCTCTATGAAGTTATTCTCAATACGAAAACTCGCTTGCTGATAGCCCCTAGAGTGAAGTTTCTTGAGAGACAAACTGAGACATAAATAAGCCGCTTATGTTTTGAAAAAAAAACGGCGTAAACGCCGTTTTTCAATAGAATAGACTCAGGTCACACTTCGAGGTAATCCAATATCCCCTCAGCGGCCTTGCGGCCTTCGTAGATGGCGGTTACTACCAGGTCTGAACCGCGCACCATATCGCCTCCGGCGAAGATCTTCTCGTGGCTGGTCTGGAATGGGTATTCCTGGTGTTCGGCGGCACTAACCCTTTGCCAG
>DASSWT010000353.1:0-27605 GCA_035704555.1 Saccharospirillum sp.
CTCGATAGCTCTACCTGGTGGCCGGTGCGGGCGATTGGCAACATAGCCAACCGCGAACTCCGAAACTTGAGTTAGTAAGTCACCGGATCACCCCGGTGACATGCCCCGCAACCGCTCAGACCGACGCCGCAGCAGCTCCACCGTCGTCAGCAACAATATCGAGAACGCCACCAGAATGGAGGCCACCGCGAGAATGGTTGGGCTGATCTGCTCGCGGATACCCGACCACATCTCACGGGGAATGGTTCTTTGTTCTACGCCGGCCAGAAACAGCACAATCACAATTTCATCGAATGAGGTGATAAAGGCAAACAACCCACCCGAGATTACCCCTGGCAGAATCAGTGGCATTTGAATTTTAAAGAAAGTGCGCCCGGCCCCTGCACCCAAACTGGCCGAGGCGCGAGTCAGGGAATGATCGAACCCCACCAGAGTTGCTGTCACCGTAATTACAACAAAAGGTGTACCCAGTGCAGCATGAGCAAGTATTACACCCGGCATTGTATTGGCCAGCCCGATGCTTGAATAGAAAAAGAACATGCCTGCTGCGGAAATGATAAGGGGAACAATCATCGGGGAAATCAACAACCCCATAATCAAGCCTTTAAATGGCATTTCCGACCGGGAAAGACCAAGCGCCGCCAAGGTGCCGAGAAAAGTTGCAATCAGAGTGGAGGCCACGCCGATGATCAGAGAATTCTGAATTGAGGTCATCCAGGATTCCGACACAAACAATTCCTTGTACCACCGCAGTGAATACCCTTCCGGGTTCAGCATCAGCATGTCCCGGGTATAGGTAAAATAGGGTTCGACGTTAAAACTCAAGGGCACCATGATCAGTATGGGTGCAATCAGAAAAAAGAAAATCAAAGCGCACAGAACGCGAAAGGTGTAATACCAGGTTCGCTCCAGCGGGCCTGCATAAGTCGGTACTGCCATTTTAACGCTCCTTTAACCCAGCTTAAGAGTATCTGCGCCGACCAGGCGGTTATAGACCCAATAAAGTATTAACACGCTGACTAACAAGACGGACCCCAGTGCAGCCGCCAGCCCCCAGTTCAGGGATGTCTGCATATGGTGCGCAATAAGGTTGGAAATCATCTGGCCAGACTGGCCACCCACCAGTGCCGGTGTAATGTAATAACCAATAGAGATGATGAACACCAGCACAGCCCCTGCTCCAATACCCGGCAACGTCTGCGGCACGTAGATTCGCCAGAAGGCTGTCCAGGGCGTAGCGCCAAGACTCTTTGCAGCACGAACATAGGAAGGCGGAATGGTTTTCATGACGCTGTATAGTGGCAGCACCATAAAGGGCAGCAAAATATGCGTCATGGCAATGACGGTTCCGGTCATGTTGTAGATCATGCCCAGCCTGCCGTCATCATCAATCAACCCGACCAGAATCAACAACTCATTGATAATGCCCTGTTGCTGTAGCAGGACAATCCAGGAAGTAGTTCGCACCAGCAATGATGTCCAGAATGGCAGCAAGACAAAGATCATCAGCAGATTAGCCTTGCGCATGGGCAAGCTGGCCATCAGAAAGGAGATCGGGAACCCTAGCAACAGAGTAATCAGTGTGATGCCCAGACTCATGGCAAAGGTTCTGATAAACAAATCAGTATAAATTCGGCGATTTTTATCCTGAAGGACAATTTCGCCCTGTTCATTATAGGTACCATCGAAAGCAGCAACATAGTAGGACGCCGTTAAAGGACGACCTTCACGCTTGATGATCCGATAGAATGCCGGGTCGTTCCACAACCGGTGAGCTTCGAGGAAATCTTCTTTGTAGGGAGGCTCCATATCCTCCACCGAACGGGATGTGCGCATCAGTGCACCCCGGGCTGCACTGATCTCATAATTCAACCGCACAGCCAACTGACCGACCGTTCGGTTCGCATCGGCTATAGCCAGATCTTCCGCCAGCGCGGCGAAAACAGGTTCGTCGGGTATGCCCTCACCATCCCAGTCTTCCAGCGCTTCCAGTGTTTTTGGCAAGGTGGAATGCACCTGAGGGTTGTCGACACTGCGCCACATCATCTGAGCGATAGGTGTAATGAAAGAAATCAATAAATAAGTCAGTAGCGGCGCTACCAGCAAAAAGGCGACCAGTGTGCGCTTGCGCTCCGCTCGCTTCAAACTGGCTTTTAACGGCTTACCGTCAACCGTCACCATGTGTCCATTGACCATGTGGCCGGCGTCGGATTCGTTATGGGTACCGTCTGACTGGGTCATGCTCACTCCTGATTACCCTTGTTCCTGTTCATTTCACTTGCTCAGTAAAACAACCGTAGTGACCGGCTGTGCTTGAAAGTCATCATTCCCAAGATATTCTGAGCCAGGTCTCTTGTGTCTGAAGGAGATGAAAAACCACCAGTCCAAAAACCCTTG
Organism: Saccharospirillum sp.; assembly: GCA_035704555.1. Classification (GTDB taxonomy): domain Bacteria; phylum Pseudomonadota; class Gammaproteobacteria; order Pseudomonadales; family Natronospirillaceae; genus Saccharospirillum. The sequence goes on from DASSWT010000353.1 coordinate 2,398, forward strand.
CCCAGAAAAACTCGTTTCGTTATCTGCACCTATTTAAAAAGACAGGCCAACCATTGGTCTGTTAATAATCGGCCTGTCAGGCTATTGCTGCGGATTAACCACGCAGCATCCAGTTGGTGAAGCGTTCACGCAACTGGTCACCGTAATCAGTCCAGAAATCGTTGTTCAACACGATCGGTGTTTCGTAGTTGGCAGGATTGGTCGGCATGTGCGGGCGCATGTCGATGCCCAGGTCAGCGTGCTCGCTTACCAGTGGTGCCGAAGACGCACGGGCCGGGCCATAGGAAATGTACTTGGCCTGGTCAGCCAGGCGCTGGGTATCGGTCGCCCAGTAAACGTACTCAAGCACTTATTCCTGGTTCGGGCCATAAGGAATTACCCAGCCGTCCCACTCGACGATCTGGCCGTCCCAGATGATTTCAAACGGCTGGCCTTCAACCTGTGCTGCGTTGAAGATACGGCCGTTATAACCGGTGGAGAAGGCAACTTCCTGGTCTGCCAGCAGTTGCGGAGACTGAGCACCCTCAGTCCAGAACACCAGATTGTCTTTAATGGTATCGAGCTTGGCAAAGGCACGATCTACGCCTTCGGGAGTTGCCAGCACGTCGTAAATTTCATCCGGTGGGACACCATCGGCAAACAACGCCCACTCGAGGTTACCGGCAGGTCTGTCCTGAATGGCACGACGGCCCGGGTAGTCGTCAGTGTTGAAGAAATCTTCAATGCTGTTCGGCTGCTTGTTTTCCGGGAACATTTCAGTGTTGTAGGTAACAACGGTGGAATACACGATCTGCGGAATGAAACACTCACCCAGACTTCCTGGCAGGAAGTCTTCACTGGCCGGTGTCCCATCCGGTGCCGGGGCCAGCATTTCATCATGATCGATCGGCATGATGATGCCTTCGTCACAGGCCAGCTGCGCATCTGACGGCAGCATATCGACCAGATCCCAGGTGACATTGTTGGCCATGCTCTGGGAGCGCAGCCCTGCCAGGGCGTTGGCTGAGCCATCATCGTTAATGATTGTAATGTGATCTTTAATGGCGGTGTAGGGATCGTGATAGGCGCGAACCTGACTTTCCGTGTATGCACCACCCCAGGAGACAATGGTCAGGTCAACGGGGTCTTCTGCGTGTACCGCTGTCACAGCCAACAGGCTGATCGCGCTGCTGACTCCAAGCATTCTAAGCATCGGCTGTTTCATGGGTAACTCCTCTTTGGATATAAACCAGGCACACTGCCTGGTCGCTTTTTGCCACCAAACCTACTGGACAAATCCCGAAAGCCGAAGCACCCGGTCCAGAGTTCAGCGAATCATTCACCGCACAGTCAGGAAGCATCCAGTGCGCGGCAATCCTGCTCCGACCATCCGATGCGGATGGACTGACCCACCTTCATGGAATGATGATCGGAGGAATTGGGTACCTTCATTATAAAATCGTCACGACCACAGACACTGACCCGTGACCGGATATGGTCTCCGAGGTAAATCAGTTCTTTTACCGTGGCATCAAAGGTGTTGGCAAAGCGAGTGTCGTCTTTCACTACCAGAGCGCGCTCCGGTCGTAAAGACAGCGTGGTCTTATCCCCCACCTCGTTAACGCAAATTTTCAGGGCTTTCACCTTGGAACCATCATCCAGGCGTACCATGGCAAATTCGCCATCGATGCTTTCAACTTCGCCCTGCATACGGTTATTTTCGCCAATGAACTGGGCGACAAAAGCATTTTCCGGGTGCTCGTACAGATCAGCCGGTGACGCCAGCTGCTGAATTCGGCCGTCATCAAATACCGCAATCCGGTCCGACATGGTCAGCGCTTCGGTCTGGTCATGGGTTACATACACCACGGTAATACCCAGCTTCTCGTGCAGGTGTTTGATCTCGTATTGCATGTGCTCGCGCAGGTTTTTGTCGAGGGCGCCCAGAGGCTCATCCATCAACACCAGTTCTGGTTCAAACACCAGCGCTCGCGCCAGTGCCACCCGCTGCTGCTGCCCACCGGACAATTGCGCCGGTCGACGGCCGGCAAAGGCTTCCATCTGCACCATACTCAGAGCGTTCATTACTTTTTCTTCGCGTTCGCTCTTGTCCATACCGCGGACTTCAAGCGGAAAAGACAGATTTTCACCAATGGTCATGTGCGGGAAGAGTGCATAGTTCTGAAACACCATGCCGATGCCACGTTTATGGGGAGGGATGTTGTTAATGGCCTTGCCATCAAGAAGAATGTCGCCGTAGGTGGCTGTTTCAAACCCTGCCAGCATCATCAGACAGGTGGTTTTGCCTGAACCCGAAGGGCCGAGCATGGTCAGGAATTCACCTTAGCTGATGGCCAGATTCAGATCCTTGACAACCAACTCCTCCCCGTCGTAACTCTTCTGCACACGTTCAAAGGCTACGAATGGCTCACCAGGTTTTTCGTTCTCCAACGTGACATCTCCTGTATTTTTTGTCTGCTTTTACATGCACCTGCTGCACAGATAACGTCTATGAAAGGACCCTTTCTGGCTGCATAAACACAATTCGGCAAGAGCGGCCTTCAGCAACGCTCAAAAAAGGGAAGCCAGACCAATCAAACGTGCTCTAAGGTTATGCAATTACTTTGCCGATTATTTAAATTCACTCTTTTTGCTAACCACAGGCTATTTTGCCGGTCTTTTTGTTGTCGCAACTCTGTACGGGTTGAGTCGCGGTAGTATGCGGTCAAAAAAAGTGCAGGCTTATGGTGCATGATGATCCCTTTTGGGGCAATGCTCACTTGCGACCATTTGTTGACAGTTTCATCCTGCGTTAGTGACGGCAAGCATTCGCTTATTACAATAAACATTGTTTATGAGTTATTGCAAGAATGTCGGGTTACCAGCCCTGCACGGAACAGGAGCCAGCGCTGATTTCAAGGGGTATCAGGGGCCGATGCGAAACCTAAAGTGCTACGCCGGTGATGAAAAGTTCCCGTTCGTTTTCTAGCGGGGAGATCGAGCATGACTATTCAGTTGAATACAGCTGTGCGCCCTGTTTGGCGCGCACAAAAAAGGGCATTACCCTGAGGCAACACCCTTTTTGCTACGCCGCATCATGCTCTATAGAACAGGCGTTCCATAAAATCGTGCGGCCTCACCCACCTTTGACGGCCTGCAACAGACCGCCCCGGGGGTGTTGGCTTTCACCCGTATCAGAGAACGACGATGTTCTCGGCCTGAGGACCTTTCTGGCCCTGAGTGATGGTGAATTCTACTTTCTGGCCTTCAACCAGAGTTTTGAAACCTGAGCCAGAGATGGCGCTGAAGTGAGCGAATACGTCTGGGCCGTTTTCCTGCTCGATGAAGCCAAAACCCTTAGTTTCGTTGAACCACTTAACGGTGCCGGTAGTCGTTGACATAAGTATAACCTATCAATTTTCATGTAATGTATCGTTCTTCGGGTTTCGGTAGCACGCCACCCTGCCCTGGGAACCTTTTTGCTTTTCAGTGTTGCTAATACTTATGGATAACCGACGAGTCCAACTGACAACCACACTTACAGCGTTCACATCGAGCTAACAATCATAAATAGTAAGACGTACTTTCAAGCTGTAATCATGGTAACCGACTGCTATTTGTTGTCAATAATATTTCGGAAAAGCCCTCTATGGCGGGCTTAGACAGACGTTAAGGCCTTTTTCTAAGGTATTGAATCCTATCTGTTTATTGCTTTTGGCAGGGCTGAAAATCATTCTAGAATGTTACGATTTTATCGAACACTGTGGCGGTTCTGACGGGTACTTATGCCCCGGTTTCATGACTCGCCAGCGCAAATTGCCAACCATCGGTGCGCGCGCTAGCGTAGCAGTCCTGCTCACAGAATGGCCTTTGCATGACACAGCCTGATATCACCCAACCAGAACGCGAAGTGGACTACCTCATCATCGGCGGTGGCTCGGCAGGCTGTGTGCTCGCGGCACGCCTGTCTGAAGACCCGGACTGCGAGGTCCTGCTGGTTGAAGCCGGCGGAGGCGGTCGCAGCCCGTTGATCCAAATTCCGCTGGGAACCGCCGCGACCGTGCCGGGCTACGCGCACAACTGGAACTTTCCCACGACACCCCAGCCACAACTGAACCGGCGCTGCACCTTTCAGCCCAGAGGACGCGGACTGGGTGGCAGCAGTGCCATCAATGCCATGATCTACACCCGGGGCCACCCGGACGACTATGACAGTTGGGCTCGCCAGGGGCTGACTGACTTCAGTTGGGAGCAGATGCTGCCCTGGTTTGTCCGCAATGAAGGCAACCAGCGTGGAGCCAGCGAAGGGCACGGCCACACCGGGCCACTCGGGGTGGATGATCTTCGCTATCACAACCCGGTGGTTGAAGCCTTTCATCAAGCGGCGGCCGGTGCGGGCTACCGGCTGAACAATGACTTCAATCAGGGTGATCAGGAGGGGGTTGGCCGCTATCAGGTTACCCAGCGGGACGGGTTACGTTGCAGCGCGGCCCGGGCCTATCTGTTTCCGGTGATGAACCGCCCCAATCTGAGCGTGATGACCGATAGCCATGCCTTCAGCCTGGCCTTTAACGCTGGCCGGGCCTGTGGTGCCCACATCCAGACCGGCAATGGCCCGGTACGCCTGATCGGCGCCCGACGCGAGGTCATCGTCTGCGCCGGTGCCTTCCAGTCGCCGCAACTGCTGATGTTGTCTGGTATCGGCCCTGGTGAACATCTGCAGGCCATGGGCATTAAAACCCGGGTACACTCACCCGAGGTTGGCCAGAACCTTCAGGATCATCTCGACTACATCAGCGCCTGGCGCAGCCCGTCGCCACATCTGATCGGCTATGGCATTACCGGCCTGGGCCGGGTGGCGGCGGCCGTGCCCAATTTTCTGTTGCGCCGCCGAGGCATCATCACCAGCAACGTGGCGGAATCCGGTGGCTTCCTGAAAACCCGGCCAGAGCTGTTACGCCCCGACATTCAGCTGCATTTTCTGATTGCCATTGCCGACGATCACAATCGCAAATGGCACTACGGCCAGGGATTCAGCCTGCACGCTTGTGCCCTGAATCCCTTCTCCCGCGGCGAGGTCCGGCTGACTGACAAGCACCCGCTGACAGCGCCCAGCATCGACCCGCGATATCTGAGCGATGAGCGGGACCTGGCTATCCTGCTGGCCGGGGTAAAGCTGAGCCGTGACATTGCGCTTCGGCCCGAATTGGCCTCCCGACGCGGCAAACCAATGTACATCAGCGATGAGGCGTCGGATGCGGAGCTGGTCGAGTCGATCAAAGCGCGGGCCGATACCATTTACCACCCGGTGGGAACCTGCCGGATGGGTGTGGATGAGCGCTCTGTGGTCGATGCCCGGTTTCGGGTAAGAGGAGTACAGGGGTTGCGGGTGGTTGATGCCAGTGTGATGCCGACGCTGATCAGCGGCAATACCAATGCGCCCGTTCAGGTGTTGGCAGAGCGAGCGGCCGACTGGATCCGGCGGGGTGAATAACGCCCTAAGCGGCGTGCCAGCCATGAATAGCGGGTAGGAACCTCTGCCTCAGCTTTCTTTCCAGACCCAGCGCACCGGCTCACCGAAATCGTCGTATATCCAGACTTTTTTGGGACCCTTGTTCTTAACTTTCCGGGGTTCCTTGTGCTTGCGCGACTCTATGGCGGCAACCACTTCGGGCACCGGGGTGCGTTCTCTGGGGGGTTCCTGGCTCTGCCCCGACTGGAACGGGTTGGACCAGGGTTTGTTGCGGTCGAGCCCGGTCTCACCGCGCTCGATCGGCTTGATCTGGCCGCCTTCGCGCAGGAAGGCATCGACCTGGGACTCCAGGTCTCTGCGAATGTCTTTTTTGTCGATTGGACGCTTCACCACTGGCCTCGGTTGACTGGACCCGCTAACCCGCAGTTTAGCAAATTTCACTCCAGCTTCCGAACCGGCAGTGGCATCCGCTGCCCGACGACGTTTTAACAAAACTGGAGATTTCATTCGCCTTTCAACTGTTTCAGCAGACTGGCCGGGATTTCATGGATAATCAGGCGCTCGTTGTCGGCATCGAATTGCACGTCTTTCCCCAGATTAATATTGCTGAAGCTGATGGAGACATCCTTGCTGCGCCCGGAATAGCGAATGTATTTTTTCAGGCTTTTCCGGTCCGGGATGAAGGTTTCCTTCAGGCTGGGCTGTTCCTGCTCGATGAACTGTGAGAAGGAAGCATCCGCATCGGCCTGAAGCTCTTCTGAGAGAACCCGGTAAGAGACGGGCTCGCCCATTTTGTCCTGTTCGATGCAGAACTCGGCTGCTTTCTTGCGGTAGTTTTGCCCCTTGTCTTCGGGTAATTGCACCGAAAAGGCATCAACAACGGCCATAAAGGCTTCGGTATCGGCACTGGTATCGACCGTGGCGACGAAATCCACAAAGTTCAGCATGGCATCCTGCAGGGCCTTGTCGCCGAAGCCAAAGCTGACGGTCAGGTACTGACTGGCAGCCTCCTGCTCCCACTCAGTCACGTTCAAGCAGATACCAAAGCCGAGCCGGCCGTAATCGATCAAGCGGCTCTCGCTCAAATTCAGGTCCTGGGTGACCGACAAGCCGTGCTTGTGGCGCAGCTGAAAAAACCAGACCTGACGGCCGGATTCCAGCTGTTCATCGGCAAACAGCCAGTACCCATCCGATTCAACACCCTCGTTTTCCAGCGCCAGCGCCAAGCGCTCCATGATTTGCTGGCTCCAGGTCTTGAAGGTGATGCCATCGCGCAACCACTGGCCAGTCAGGGCTTTAAAATGGCCAGCCTCCTCGGCAAACCCGCCGTAGCGTTTACTGGCACGACCGGCAAAGCTGCTTTTTACCTCTCCGACCAGCGTCAGCGCCGCGTCGTCAATCGTCAGAAGCTCATCCTGCAGATGCAAATCAGTCTTGGTGTCGAGTCGGGTCAGTTGATGGACGATCAGATGGTTCAGTGACAATGGTTTAACCCCGGGCCTGGAATTTGAAACAGCGCAACAGTATACGGGTTTATCGTCGCGTTGTCGGCGTTAGTGTCTAACTGCACCAAAGCTGGGCGGTCATCATGGTCAGCCCAGCCAAGCACCAGAGACGACCGGGCTGGCTATCTGGAGGTTTGGCGGGCGGTTCGCGACTGTCTTGAACACTGGTTTGGAATGACCTCCCTGATGGTAGACAAAGCCCCGGCGTGCTGCCATTCTTGAGATCCTTAACTTCATTGCAGAGGCCAACCACCGGCCCCTGCAGGCAGTCGTACCGGTTGTACAGCTGTTGGTTCAAACCCGTGACCGGGGCGTATCCGGATGATACACCCCGGCACAACGGACCCGGGCAGTACGGTTTCCACAATGAATCAAAATGAAGAGTTCATTGAATACCACAGAGCTCTGATGTCGCTCAGCCATGACTCGGCGTTTATCCAGAGCTCGCGGATTGCAAAGATGTCGGCCCTGCTGGACCTCTGCGGTCGGCTGCTGCGCGTAGAGCGCGTCAGTGTCTGGAAACTGACCGACAGCGGTGATGCCATCAACCTGGAGTGCCTGAACACCCTCAGCGACGGCATATTTACCGACGACATCACCCTGTCTCGCGAACAGAACCCCCGGTATTTCGACGCCATGCTGACCGCCGAGGTCATCGACGCCCGCCATGCACCGACAGATCCCCGGACCCGGCAATTCAACGACTTCTATCTGCACCCTCTGGGTATCGAATCAATGCTGGATGCGCCGGTGTTTGATGGCAGTCAGCTCAGCGGCGTTATATGCCTGGAAGCGACCAGCCACCGGGCATGGACGCTGCCCGAAATTTCAATTGTTACCGTCGTGGCCGATACCATCAGCCTGATCAACTCCTACGAGGCATGGCATTCATCCCAGCAAGCCCTCGATTTTATCAGCCACTACGATGAACTGACCGGTCTGCCCAACCTGCGGGCATTTCGCAAACACCTTGAATACCTGTGCCGGGCCAGCGAAGACCCGCCCCCAATGGCCGTTTTCTGGATAGATATAGACCGAATCAAGAGCATTAACGATGGCATGGGCGAAACCATTGGCAATCACCTGATTCAGGAGACCGCCAGCCGGCTTCAGTCGTTACGCATTAGCGGTAAGGAAAAAGTCGCCCGCTGCGGCGGCGATGAGTTTCTGTTACTGATTCGCCACCCGGCCGAACCGGACGCACTGCGCCAGTTAGCCGATCAGATTCAGGCGTTGTTGTCGCAACCCCTGTCGATGACGGAGGTTGACATAGCCACAACGGTATCCATTGGCATCAGTCTGTACCCGGCCGACAGCAAAGACCCTCAGGGTCTGTTCAAACAAGCGGAAGCGGCTATGTACCAGGCCAAAGACTTCGGTCGTGGCCAGGCCCGGTTTTTCAATGCGGAGCTGTCCAAAAAGGCCCGCCAGCGTTTTCAGGCCGAAGCCGAATTGCGCCATGCCATCGCCTCGCGAGAGCTGATTGCCTTCTACCAACCCATTGTCGATGCATTCAACCAGAACATTGTCAGTGTCGAAGCCCTGGTGCGCTGGCAACACCCTGATCGTGGTCTGATTAGCCCGGCCGATTTCCTGGACCTGGTGCGCTCCGCCAACCTGATGAAAGAGCTGGGCCAGGCCATGCTGGAAACGGTGCTGGAAGACGTTCAGAGACTGCGTGGCCAGGGGGTAACGATTCCCGGCATTAGCCTGAATCTATCGGCTGAACAATTGCTCGACCCGGATTTCGCCGGTTCAGTGCGCAACCAATTACAACGCGCCCAACTACCGGCATCAACGCTGGACTTCGAAGTCACCGAAGACGCCATAGAAAGCGACACCAAAACCCTGCACGAAAACCTGGCCACTCTGGTTGAGATGGGTGCCAGCCTGTCGATCGACGATTTCGGGACCGGCTATTCATCGCTGTCACGACTCAAACACCTGCCCTTTACCCACCTGAAGATTGATCGCTCTTTTGTCTCGGGCTTGCCCGACAAACAGGACGATAAAGCCATCACCCTGTCGATTCTCGGCCTGGCCCGGGGGTTGGGCATGTCGGTGGTCGCCGAAGGCGTTGAAACCGTCACCCAGGCTGACTGGCTACAGGCACAGGGCTGCGCCTATTTGCAGGGCTACCTGCTGCACCGCCCTATGCCGTTCGAACAATTGGCTGGGGTACTTCGGGGCAGCTAGCAGCTAGCGTCCTATCAAGGATGTCGCTTCGATGGCAAAAACTCATCCAGCACGATGGTTTCCTGAGCCTGCATCAGGCTTTCCGCCCGGATCATATGCGCACGCATTACGCGTCTAACCTCTTCCTCGTCTTTACGCTTAAGAGCGCCCAACAACTGCATCTGAAAGTGCCGGCCGGTTTCCCAGAGTTCCGGATTGGGCAGGTCATAAATGTCGTGGCACAGACGCAGGTTTTTCAGTAAGCCAAGCAAAAAATGGCAGGTAAAACTCAGAATGGGGTTGGGGCACAGATCGACCAGCACTTCATGAAAGCTCAGTTCAGCCAGGCGTTGGGAATGTTCTTCCTGCTGGTTGGTGGGCGGCGCATCGTAAATGGTCATAGTGTTCTGCAGACGCTGAAAATCGTCGTTCGACAATCGACCACACACAGACGCAGCAAGCTCCGGTTCCAAATGAACGCGCAACTGGTAGATGTCGTGAATGGTGATGTCTTTAAAATAGAAGTAGTTGGCCAGCAGCGACATGGCGCGGTCGGGCGGAACATCGGCAACAAAAGCGCCGCCGCCCGGGCCGGTTCGGGTGACGATCAGGCCCTGGGTATCGAGTGCTTTCAGCGCTTCACGCACGGTGCCTTTACTGGCAGCAAACTGCACCATCAAGTCTTTTTCCTGAGGCAGCCGGTCGCCCGGCTTCAGCCGGTGCTCCGCGATCAGCCCTTTCAAGGCATCGGCAACCTGGTCGGAACGTTTAGTCATGGTTATTCGCATCCGGTGGAGACAGCGGATGATAACACGCCACCCGGTGACCAGTCGTTAATGCGTCCAGCTCCGGATCTGACTGCCGGCACTTGTCGGTCGCTGCCGGGCAACGCGCCGCAAACGCGCAACCTGCAGGTGGGTGCATGGGGTCGGGTAATTCAACGGCGTCGTCTTCGGCTGGGAGTTTGCGTACCACCTGCCCCGGCACACTGTCGAGCAACCGCTGAGTGTATGGATGACGTGGTTGTTTGAAAATGGACTCGACCGGCCCCTCCTCCACAACCCGGCCCAAATACATCACCGCCACCCGGTCGCAGAAATTTCGCACAACACCCAAATCATGGCTGATAAAGACGTAGGTCAACTGCAATGCTTCGCGCAGATCCTTGAACAGATTCAGCACCTGTGCCTGAACCGATACATCCAGTGCCGAAACCGGTTCATCCAGAATCAACACTTCTGCCTCAGCGGCCAGCGCCCTGGCAACTCCAATGCGCTGCGCCTGTCCACCGGAAAACTCATGCGGGTAGCGGTCCAGAAATTCCGGGCGAAGATTTACCTGAGTCATCAGTTCCTCGAGCCTCGTCCGCCGCTGGTCGCCAGACATTCCCTGCAAATGGATCAGCGGTGCTGACAATATCTCACGAATGGTCTTACGCGGATTCAGTGACGAAATGGGATCCTGAAAAATGTACTGAACCCGACGCGCATGCCGCTTCAGATTAATTTTGCCGTTATCACCTGTCAGGTCGGCTCCATCGAGCCGGATCACACCTCCGGTCGGCCGGTCCAGACCCACCAGCATTTTAGCCAGCGTCGATTTGCCACAGCCGGATTCACCGACGACGCCCAGGATCTCTCCTGAAACGACGTTCAGCGAAATACCCCTTACCGCCTGCACCGAGGGACGGCGATGTCGAAACAATGTCAGCCCGCCCCCGAAATGTTTTACCAGGTTGCTGATTTCAAATTTGTTCAGGGTCGTCATAACACCTCCCGCGCAAAAATACAGCGCGCCTGACGGGTGTCGGTCAGAGTTACCAGTTCAACCGGGTTCGCCCGGCAGGTCTCGGTCACCAGGTCGCATCGATCAGCGAATTTACAGCCAACCGGCAAATCATTCACTTTGGGCGGCAAACCCGGAATTTCGGTCAGCCGGTCCGCCACCCGATTCACATCCGGCACACATCCTATTAACTTGCGGGTATAGGGGTGTACAGGTTTAGCCATAACTTCAGCCACCGGCCCGACCTCCACCAGCTCGCCCGCGTACATCACAGCGACCCGGTCGCAGAGTTCGGCGACAACGCCGAAGTCGTGGGTGATGAACATCAGGCTGGATTGTTGTTCATGCCGAAGCTGATTCAGCAGTTTCAATACCTGTGCCTGAACCGTGACATCCAGGGCGGTGGTCGGTTCATCGGCAATAATCAGTTGCGGCTCATTGGCCAGAGCCATGGCAATGCTAACCCGTTGTCGCATCCCGCCAGACAGCTGATGCGGGTATACCCGGGCGCGCGCTGGCGCATTGGGAATGCGTACCTGCTCCAGCAAAGCAACGGCTTTTTGCCAGGCGTCACGATAACTCAGGGGTTGATGGGCTCGTAACGCTTCCACCAGCTGATCACCAATACTGAACAGAGGGTGCAAGGTCGACAGCGGATCCTGAAAAATGTAGGCCAATTCGCCACCACGCAAGGTCCGTAGCCGGGCATCGTTTACCGCCAGCAGGTTTTGATCACGGTAATTGACCTGTCCATCCATAATGGTCCCGGGTGGCGATGCCACCAGCCCCAGTAGCGACATGGCCGTCACTGACTTGCCGGAACCGGATTCCCCGATGATGCCCAGGCACTCACCCGGCGCAATGGAAAAGCTTGGCCCATTTACCGCCTGGTGTACCTCGGAGCCAATGTGAAATTCGGTGCGCAGATCAACCACATCGAGCAATCCATATTGCGCCTGAGCTGGTGCCTGTTTTGCAGCGTTTGCCACCCTGGTTCGGGCCGCTGGACGCATGAGTGCACCTGCTTTAAGTCGAGGGTCGAGCGCATCACGTACACCATCGCCCAGCAAGTTGATGCTCATGACCAGAATGAAGATCACGATGCCCGGCAAGGTTGCCACATGCGGCGCGGTGATGATGAGCCGGCGGCCTTCACCCAGAATGGAGCCCAGATCAGCCGTGGGCGGTTGTGCCCCCAGGCCCAGAAACGAGAGCCCGGCCGTTTCCAGAATCATCCAGCCGACGGTGGTCGACATGGTAATGACAATCACGGGCAACACATTGGGCAACACCTCGGTCAGTACGATCAGCGCATCGCCCTTGCCTGACAATCGCGCCGCGTCTACAAACTCCCGATTGCGCAGGGTCACCACCACCCCCCTGACATTCCGCGCGAAAAACGGGATATTGACGATGGCAATGGCGTACAGGGCGTTCAATAATCCGGGGCCCAGCACAGCAACGATGGCCAGCGCCAGCAGAATGTAGGGAAACGCCATCAGCATGTCGATACCACGCATCAGGGTGCCATCGACCCCGCCGCCAAAATAGCCCGCCAACAGTCCGATTGTGGATCCACAGGTTGCCGCCACCAAAGTCGCCACCAGGCCAACTGCCAGCGACACTCGCGTACCCCAGAGCAAACGTGACAAAAGGTCGCGGCCCAGTTGGTCTGTACCCAGCCAGTGATCGGGAGACAAGGGGGGTAGCAGTCGTTGCGACAGGTCCGTGACATTGGGATCGTCCAGCGGCAGCCAGGGCGTTAATATGACCAGCAATACAATGACCGCCAGAACCGCCAGACCAAAACCCGCCAACTGATTGCGGACCAGCAATCTAAAGGGGCCTGCCCGACCGGATTTCCGGGACACTGACTGCCGGGAGGTATCAGCAACCGTCATGACGTCACCCTCGGGTCCAGCAGTACCTGCACCACATCGGCCAGCAGATTAAAAAACACGTAGGCAGCGGCCACAACGAGCACACCGCCCTGAACCAGCAGTAAATCCCGGGTTGATATCGCCGTCACCAGCATGCTGCCGATGCCCGGCCACTGGAACACCGTCTCGATGTACACAGCGCCGCCAAGCACAAAACCGGCCTGAATGCCGATAACCGGAACAATGCTGACGAGGGCCGCCTTGAAAGCGTGGCGGTAGATCACCCGGCGCTCGGCCAGACCTTTGGCCCGGGCGGTGCGAATGTAATCCTGACGCAACACTTCCAGCATGCTGGCGCGCGTCAGTCGCGCAATCACCCCGGTGGCGATAAACGCCAGCGTGCCAGCGGGCAAAATCAGATGCAGCAGCAAATCCGGTAAATCACCACCGCCATACACCGCGTACATGCCACTGGCCGGCAACAGTCGAAATTCCACGGCAAACAGCATGATCATCAGCAGACCCAGCCAGAACGCGGGCGTGGAAATACCGATCAGCACAATCAGCGTCAGCAATTTATCGGCCAGACCGTACTGCTTTACCGCCGAGATGATGCCCACCAGCAAACCCATGATTGAACACAGCACCAGGGCGGTGCCAGCCAATATCAGCGTGGCACCAAACCGCTCGCTCACGATGTCCAGTACGTCACGATTCTGACTAAAGGAACGCCCCAGATCACCTTGCATCAGATTCCCAAGCCAGGTGAAATACTGACTGACCAGCGGCTTGTCGAGCCCGAGTTGGGCGTTGAGACGGGCCACATTGTCAGGCGTGGCGTAGGACCCAAGGATGGCAGTCGCGGGGTCGCCGGGAATGAGTGCCATAATAAAAAATACAATAAGGGTCAGACCCAGGAGAACCGGCAACGTCATTACCAGTCGTTTACCAATATACGGCCAGATAGGACTGCGCATGAGTCACCCTGTCTGTCATGAAAAAAGATGTCAGAGAAACCAAACTACTCCGCACTCACAGTGAGCCTCTACGGCGTACCGTGTGTGCGGAGGGTTAGGTCGACTTACGGCTTGCTCACATCCTGCAATTGCAGCAGGAAGGAGGGCTGCAGCTTGAAGTTATTGACGTCGTCCCTGGCCACCGCATTCTGTTGCCAGTTGGCAATGAAGGCCCAGGGCGCATCCTCATAAACGATGGCTTGCATCTCTTTGTACAGACGGGCGCGTTCGTCCCGGTCGGTGCTGGTGCGAGCCTGATTCAGCAGCTTATCCACCTTCGGGTTGCTGTAGTAGCCGGAGTTAAAGCCGCCGTTTTCCGGGAAGGCTTCGGTGCGCAGCGCCAGGTAGGGCAAGGTATCCGGATCGTTGGTCATCCAGGCCATTTCGGCCATGTCTGCCTTGCCTTCCAGACCTGAGTTCACTTCCCCGAGGAAGGTGTTCCACTCGTAGGTTTCGATGTTGACATCCAAACCCACCGCCGCCAGGTCGGCCTGAATAGCGGTGCCCATGGAAATGGGAGCGAGCATGCCCGAGCCGCCTTCCGTCACATAAAAGGTCACTTCCGCTCCCTCGGCTCCGGCCTCGGCTATCAGTTCCCGGGCACGTTCCGGATCGTAGGGATAAGGCTCCAGATTATCGTTGTAGGCCCAGCCAAAGGCTGGCGGGGTTGGCCCGGCCGCCACGGTCGCAGTTCCCTGCAATACGTCATTCACCAGGGCTTCTTTGTTGATCGCATAGTTCACGGCCTGTCGCACCGCCTTGTTGTCAAACGGCGCTTCCCGCATATTAAGAATAAGAAACCAGAGGTGTGGACCAGCCTGTTCATAAACTTCAAACGACTCGTCTTCGGCAAAGGTGGCGACGTTGTCCGGTGGTACTTCAACCATCAGATCGATACCACCGGAGAGCATTTCCGCCACCCGGGTATTGGCATCAGTAATGGGACGGAACACCACGGCTTCGAGCGGCGGTACGCCATCCCAGTAATCCGGGTTACGCGTCACCACGACCCGCTGGTTCGCTTCCCACTCTTCAAACTGAAAGGCTCCCGTGCCTGACGGGTGCCGTCCGACGTCTTCGCCATGTTCTTTCACTGCTGCCGGCGAAATGATCAACCCGGTCGGATAAGCCAGGTTGGACAGAAAGGGGGCAAACGGCTCCGACAGCGTAAATTTAACCTGATACTCGCTGACAGCTTCGACCGACTCTACCTGACCAAAATAAAATGCCAGCGGAAACGGACCCGTGTCGTGGTAGGGGTGGTCTTCATTCAGCATGCGCTCGAAATTGAACACCACGGCTTCCGCATTGAAGGGCGAGCCGTCGTGAAACGACACGTCTTCTCTCAGATTGAAGGTGTATTCCAGGCCATCGTCACTGATGGTCCAGTCTGTCGCCAGCGAGGGCTCCACGTTCAGAGTGCCGTCGGCATAGCGCACCAGACCGTCGTAAATATTCACCAGAATCCGGAAATCGTTAACCGCGGTAACCGCGTGGGGGTCCAGAGATTGTGGCTCGGCAATCTGACCGACAATCAGGACGTTGGGGGGCGTTTCGGCCCATAGTGGACTGCTGGCCAGTGCAACCAGTCCGAAAAGCAGGGATTGGACGACGCGTTTCACCTTGAGTGCCTCTCTGTTTTGACCGTTTGTTATTGTGATTGCGTGCAGTGTGCGCTCCGGTTTTCTCTTCCTCTGGCTCTCGTTTTCTTAACCTCTGGAGAGCAGGAAGGTCGGGGTCAATCACACCGCCCTATTACATTTATCACTATAAATTAGTGGACGCAATAAATTTTATGATGATAAATTAACCCAACAGTCTGAACGGATACCCGCATGACCTACTCCATCATCGCCACAGACCCCGCCAGCGGCGCCTTGGGCGTTGCCACGGCCACCGGCAGTGTTGCGGTGGGCGGCTTTGTGCCGCATGTGCGGTGCGGTCAGGGGGCTATTGCTACCCAGGGGGCCTTCACTAACTGGCTTTATGGCGATCAGGGGCTGGCGTTATTGAACAAAGGGTTAAAGGCCGAGCAGGTCCGGGACCGGCTGGTGGGGGCCGACGAAGGCCAGGCACAAAGACAACTCATTGTCTGCGATCGCTGGGGCAACACCGCCGGGCACACCGGTTCAGACAATCTTGATGCCAAGCTGCATCTGTGTGAACCGAACTTCGCCGTCGCCGGCAACATGCTCAACAGCACCGATATCGTGCTGGCGATGAAGCGGGCCTTTGAGCAGCTCTCGGCCGCGCCACTGCACGACCGCCTGCTGGCAGCGATGATGGAAGGCGAGCGCATCGGCGGTGATTTTCGCGGTACCCACAGTGCCGCCCTTAAAGTTCATTACCCCGACAAACCACCGGTCGACCTGAGAGTCGACTGGGCCGAACGCGACTGCATCGAGCAGTTAAAAATCCTGTACCACAAAACCCAAAGCGAACCCTTCCAGGAATTCCTGGCGGGAGTCCCGACTCTGGCCCACCCAACCAAAACCGGCCAGGTCAATCGCAAGGAGGTTCGTTAATGTCTCTGGGCAAACGCATCATGGCCTGGTCTGAGCAGGCTGCACACCATTCCGAACCGGGCCCGGGTGTCACCCGGCTGCTGGGGTCACCGGAGCACAAGGCATTGCTGGCTGATCTTGAAGACTGGATGAAACAGGCCGGCCTGAACACCGAACTCGATGGCGCCGGCAACCTGGTCGGCCGCTCCGACCACAAACCGGACCGCAAAACTTTAATCATCGGTTCCCACCAAGACACTGTACGCCAGGGCGGCGCCTATGACGGCATGCTCGGTATACTGCTGCCGCTGGCCGTGCTGCAAGACCTTCATGATCAGAATGAAGCCCTGCCGGTAAATATTGAACTGATCGCCTTCAGCGACGAAGAAGGCGCGCGGTTTTCATCCACCCTGGTCGGCAGCTCAGCGCTCGCCGGCACCTTCAACCCTGACATTCTGAAGGCCACCGACCGTGATGGCACCACGCTGGAAAGTGCGTTACGCGGTTTGGGCGCCAACCCGGAGCAGATCCCGAGTCTGAAACGGAACCCCGCACAACTGGCAGGCTTTCTGGAAGTTCATATCGAACAGGGGCCTATACTGGAATCGCTCGATTTGCCCGTGGGTGTAGTCTCGGCTATCACCGGTATCGAACGCCACAAGGTACACATCACCGGAAAGGCCGGACATGCCGGCACCACACCCATGCATCTGCGACAGGATGCCCTGCTTGCCGCCACCGACGTGGTGCGCGCGGTCAACGACCTCTGCCAGAACACCGAAGACCTGGTCGGCGTCGTCGGCGAATTGAACGTAACGCCCAACGCCGTCAACGTGATTCCCAGTGGCGTCGATCTGACCATCGAACTGCGCTCCCCGGTCACCCGTATTCGTGAAACCGCCCGCCAGCAATTGCTCGCCCAGTTGAATGAACGGATTACCACACACGCCTGCCAGTGGACGCATGACCTGGTTTATGAGCAACAGGAAGTAGACTGCTCACCGGCCATTCAACAGCAATTGCACAACGCCATTACCGCCTGCGGCTGGAAACCCCACACCCTGTTTAGCGGCGCCGGTCACGACGGCCTGGCCATGGCTCGCAGCATGCCGATTGGCATGCTCTTCGTGCGCTGCACCGGCGGACTCAGCCACCACCCAGATGAAGCGATCACCGAAGCCGATGCCGACGCCGCAGCACAGGTCATCAAACACGCCCTGCTGAACTGGGAGGCACCGGCATGAGCACCCTGCCCCCAGTCAATATCAAGCGGCTGCTGACCACCCTCGACCAATTGCTGCGCATCGACAGCCCAACCGGCGACACAGAAGCCATGGAACAAGCCATGTGCGAGCGACTGGCCCCCTTTGGCTGGCAGGTCAGCCAAATGAACCGGGGCAACGTACTGGCGCAATCGGGCGACGACCCAAAACGCGTAATCGCCGCCCATCTCGATACCCTGGGCGCCATGGTGCAATTCATCCGCGACGATGGCCGACTCGAAGTCACCCCACTCGGCACCTGGTCCGCCCGTTTCGCAGAGGGCGCCCGGGTCACAGTAAAAACCCGTCAGGGCCCGATCCGTGCCAGCCTGTTGCCATTGCTGTCATCCGGCCATGCCTGGAACGAAGCGGTCGATACCCAACCCATCGCCTGGTCACAACTGAGCGCCCGACTCGACCGGCCCACCTCAAGCCGGGATGACACCCTCACGCTCGGCGTTCAACCCGGCGACATCGTCAGCATCGACCCGACCCCGGAATTCGACGACTCCGGCTACCTCATCAGCCGGTTTCTGGACAACAAAGCCGGCATTGCCTGCGTACTGGAAATGCTGCATATGCTGCAGGAAAACAACCTGACACCTGCACAACCGGTATTGCTGGCCTTCACAAATGCCGAAGAAATCGGTCTGGGTGCGGGCACCGCCCTGCCCCGTTCAATTACAGAATTGATCAGCGTCGATATCGCCCCGGTGGCCAGCAACCAGGCCAGCCAGGAAGACTGCGCCACCCTCGGGTACAAGGACGCCCTCGGACCCCACAGCCGCTCACTGCTCGACCGGCTCGACCGGATCGCAACAGAGCACCAGGTGAGTTTTGTACGGGACGTATTCCGCCATTACCACAGCGATTGTTCGTCAACGCTCACAGCCGGCTACGATGCGGCCACCGCTCTGGTTGGCTTTGGCACTGACAGTACCCACGGCTACGAACGAACCCATCAAAAAAGCTTGATTGCTGTTACTCAGTTACTAACTGGGTATGTACTGAGTCATTGATGTCATGAGTTAGAAATTCGCCTCCATTTAACCACTGACATTCCAAGGGGTGCCAGAGATGTCTACTGAAGGTCGTTAGGCCGCATGGATGCGGCATCCGAGCCCCCATGGATGGGTTTACGGCGTACCTTCGGTAGACATCTCTGGCGCCCCGATTGGCACCGAGGCAAGGTTGTCGGCTATACAATTTGCCCCGCGAATTTCTAACTCATGCCCCCCGGAAACAAAAAACCCGGCTATCTCTAGCCGGGTTTTTTCAATAACTACGGTTAATCAGTAAGCCGCATCCGGCTCGTAGAATTCTTCCGCATTGTCGGCCGTAATCAAGTCAGCGGCCAGTACAATACGCGAAGGTACACCGTGGTACATGTCACCCAGTTTATCTCCGCGCAGTCCATGCACCGCAAGAGCAATACCCGACGCAATCATGTTGGGCGGATAGGTAACGGTTGCTTTCACGATTGGATGGTCATCGCGAATCATACCGATGACATCCTTGGAGCCACCGCCACCAACCAGAATCTTAATGTCTTCACGACCGGATTCTTCAATCGCCGTCAGAACGCCTTTAAGCGCATCGTCATCACCAGCCCAGACAGCATCAATATCGGGGTGGCGCGCGAGCATATCTTCCATGACGTTCAGTGAGGTTTGTGGATTCCACTCACCGGACTGGGAGTCCAGAATGGTGATACCCGGGTGGCGTTCCATTTCCGCTTTAAACGCACCGACACGCTGACTGTTGATCGGAATCGGAGGGCCTTCAATTACCACCACATTGCCTTCACCGTCCATCGCCTCGGCCATGTATTTCGCGGCCTGCTCACCCATACCCGGGTTGTCACCAGCCAGGAACACATCCTGTGTTGGTGTTTCCAGTTCGCGGTCAACTACGACCGTATAAATGCCATCCTGATAGGTCTCGGCGATGACCTGCTGCAACGTTGCCGGGTTGTGCGGCAGAATAACCAGCGCATCGATCTGGCGAACGCGCAAGTCTTCTACATCACCAACCTGAGCTGTGCCTGAGTTCGCCGCCAGAATGGTGAACTCAATGTCGGGGTATTTCTCCGACAGATCTTCCGATGCCTGACGCGCCCACCATAATAGGCCGGCTGTCCAACCGTGGTCGGCTGAAGGCACACTGACACCGATGTGGTAACCATCTTCTGCAAAAGCGACAAAAGGCGTCACCGACAAGGCGGTGGCGACGGCCGCTGAGGTTAACAGTTTTTTAAGTCTCATCATTTTCGTCCCGTTCCTGGTTGTTGTTATCCCATCCCCCTGTTGCAAAGGGATGCCTACTTGGCTTGCGCCGAACAAGGCCGATGGCAAACCGGCCATGATTTTTACAGAACTCCGATCTATTGCTGGCGTTTGTACTGCACCAGCACCGCGATCAGAATTACCGAACCTTTAACCATCCCCTGAAGATACGGCGACACCCCGAGCAAATTCAGCATATTGTTGATAATGCCCAGAATCAGAGCCCCAATGACCGTTCCCCAAATAGACCCTTTACCTCCCGACAACGCCGTCCCGCCGATCACTACCGCCGCAATGGCATCCAGCTCATAAAGTACACCGGCATCGCTCGGGCTGATTGAATTCAGACGGGAGGTCAGCATGATCGCCGACAAGCCCACGCAGGCCCCGGCAATGGTGAAACTGCCGAGAATGACCGACCGGACCCGAATACCCGAGTAACGGGCAACCTGGGTATTGGCACCAACCGCACACAAGTGACGCCCAAAGCGGGTGTAAAACAACAGTACATGCGCGACGGCAGCCAGTATCAGAAAGGCCCAGACCGGAATCGGAATGCCCAGCCAATAGCCACCGCCCAGATCAGGAAACAGCGGATTGTCAGATACCACCTCCCCTGCATCAGTGAGATACAGGGCAACCGACCGGAAAATCGACATAGTGGCGAGGGTGGCAATAAACGCAGTAATTTTTCCCCGGGTAACCAGCAAGCCGTTGAACACACCGAACAGTGCGCCGCTGCCGAGCGCCACCAGAATGCCAACTACGATGGCCATAACCGGATCGGTGACCGCATTCAAGGCATAAAGCAACAACACACCCACAAGCGCAACCATCGACCCGACGGACAAATCAATGCCACCACCGATAATCACAAAGGTAACCCCGATAGCGATAATGCCGGTGTAGGAAACCTGACGCATCACGTTGGTGATGTTACGGGTATTGAGAAAGTATTCGCTGGCCAGCGACGAGGCTACCAGCAAAACGACAAGAGCAATCAGAGGCGCCAGTATCGTCAGATCCAACCCCAAACGGTTTACGTGACTGCCCATGCGATCCATCATGGTTCTTTGTTGAGTCATGACAACGCCACTCCCGTGCCGGTTACTGTCGATGCGCCCCGGGCGCCCGCTGCATACAACATGATGTCTTCCTCATTTATCTGTTCATCCTGCAGATCGGCGACAATGCGACCTTCGCGCACTACCAGCACCTGATCACACAAACCAATGATTTCTTCCAGTTCCGACGAGATTACAAGAATTGCTTTGCCGTCACTGGCAAGCTTTCGAATTAACCGGTAAAACTCGTGCTTGGTGCCCACATCAATACCACGGGTAGGTTCATCGAGAATCAGAATATCCGGTTCAATATCAAGCAACTTGGCCAAATATACTTTTTGCTGATTACCACCACTCAACAGACCAACGTCTGTATTCAAACTGGCCGTGCGAATACTGAGCGCCTGCTGATAGTGTTCTGCCCGGCGGCGCTCGGCGCGGTGGTTAATCAGACCCTTGATATAACGCTTCAAACTGAGCAGTGTAATGTTCTCGATCAGGTTAAAGCTCATCACCAAACCTTTCCCTTGCCGATCTTCAGACAGGTAGGCCAGATTTTGACGATGGGCGTCTTCCGGTGAGGTGATGTTGCAGGGTTCACCGTTAATCAGTATCTGACCCGAGGTCTTCTCGCGCAGCCCCATGATGGTTTCCGCAATTTCAGTTCGCCCCGACCCCACCAGCCCCGACAAGCCGAGGATCTGCCCGCGTCGCAATGTGAAACTCACATCTGTCAATACATGTTCGAGTGACAACTGACGAACTTCCAACGCGACGTCACCGGCCTGGCCCTGCTTCTCGGGAAAGACCTGGGACAGTTCACGGCCCACCATTTTCCGGGCCATATCCTCTTCATCCAGGTCATCCGTCGAGCTTTGCTCAACCACCTCCCCATCCCGCAGAATCAACACACTGTGGCAAAGATCCCGGACTTCCTTGAGTTTGTGCGAAATAAACAGCACCGCGACACCGGCAGACTGCAGACGACGCACTACATCAAACAGGACCGTAACCTCACGATCGGTCAGCACGGTAGTTGGCTCGTCCAGTATCACCAGACGGGCATCATCCACCAACACACGCGCCACCTCGACCATCTGCTTTTCGGCGACGCTGAGCGTGCTGATGGGTGCTTCGGGGTCAAGGCTGGAGTGCAAACTTTCCATCACTTCCCGGGTTTTCTCACGCATGGTTTTACGATCCAGAAACCCTCTTTTGCGAATCTCTTGCCCGAGAAATACGTTTTCATAGACGCGCAATGTAGGTACCAGATTAAATTCCTGCGGAATCATCGCGATACCCAGGCGACGTGATGTCACCGGGTCCAGTTGGTCGTAATGCCGGCCGTCTGCCTCCAAAGACCCGATGCTGGGTTGATAAACGCCACTGATCAGTTTGAGCAGCGTCGATTTGCCCGCCCCGTTTTCACCCAGAATGCCGATTATCTCACCCGGATGGATGTCCAGATTTATATTCTGCAGCACGACATTGGGACCAAAGGATTTACCAATATTGTGCAATCGGATAATCGCTTCGGTCATGACGTTGCTCCCGACTCAAGCGGTGTCCAGACGCCATTGCTCTGGTTCGATCGCAGGGTGGCTGCGATGAATTTCAGACCATCAACGCCGGTCGAAACATCCGGCAACCAGCCGCCCTGTGATGCTGTGTTTACATCAGCCGCCAGTGCCTGATACAGGTTGGCAAACCCTTCCAGATAGCCTTCCGGATGCCCTGGCGGCAAGCGCACGCTGGCACCGGTGGCATCGCTGAACCAGTCGTCCCGGCGGGTAATGCGTTGCCGTGGCTGATTCAATGGCGAGAACCAAAGCTCGTTGGGGTTTTCCTGCGCCCACTCAAGCGACGCTTTCTCGCCGACAACGCGGATGCGCAGTGCATTTTCAAACCCGGGGGCCGTCTGGCTGGCCCACAACATGCCGGTGGCCCCACCTTCAAAGCGCAGCAGTGCCTGAACGTTGTCATCCAGAACCCGCCCCGGTACCTGGCACGTCAGCTCCGCACTGACCGCCTCGGGCTTCAATCCGGATATAAAGCAGGCCAGTTGAAAGGCATGGGTGCCGATATCACCCAGGGCGCCGGCCGACCCGGCGCGCTTTGGGTCGAGCCGCCAGTCGGCCTGCTTGTTATCAGCCGAAGGGACTTCGCTCAGCCATTCCTGCAGATACTCAACCTGAAGGCTGCGGATGCGACCAAGGTCGCCGCGCTGAACCCGATCACGCGCATGCTGTACCAGCGGGTAGCCGCAATAATTGTGCATCAGTACAAAACGCACACCCTGCGCAGCAACACGCTCGGCCAGATGCTCAGCCTCGGCGAGCGTCACCGTCATCGGTTTTTCGCAGATCACATCCAGCCCCGCCTCAATGCAGGCCAGTGCAATCGGATAATGCAGATGATTCGGCGTGGTAATCGCCACGACACGAGCGCCATCGTCACGCTCGGCTTCGGCAGCAATTAACGCCTCGTAGCTGCCGTAA
This sequence comes from Saccharospirillum sp., assembly GCA_035704555.1. Taxonomy (GTDB): domain Bacteria; phylum Pseudomonadota; class Gammaproteobacteria; order Pseudomonadales; family Natronospirillaceae; genus Saccharospirillum. Next base: position 25,824 of record DASSWT010000353.1, read on the forward strand.
CAACGACTGGGGTCAAGCCGCAGTTGCGCGGCGGTTTCCCGGTTGCTCTCGGGCCGGGTGCTGAAGACACCGGCGACCAGTTCAAACCGGTTGTCCATCCGGGCGGCAAACCGGTGCACCGCACCGATCATTGAACCCGGGCCGCCACCGATCATCGCCAGGCGCAGGGGAGTTGATTGGGTCATCGCAAACATCCTTTATCAGTCGTCGATCAGAGACCAAGCAGCGACCGGTTAGTGGCTTCATCGGTACCGGCAGCGGCGAAATCATCAAAGGCCTTGTCGGTCACTCGTATGATGTGGTCTTCCACAAAGCGAGCGCCTTCTTCTGCGCCCTGCTCCGGATGTTTGAGCGCACATTCCCATTCGATCACGGCCCAGCCGGCAAAATCGTACTGCGCCAGGCGTGAGAAAATGCCATTAAAGTCGACCTGGCCATCGCCCAGTGAGCGGAAGCGACCGGCGCGTTCAACCCAGCCTTCATAACCGCCATAAGTGCCCTGCAACGCCGTCGGGTTAAATTCCGCGTCTTTAACATGAAACATTTTGACGCGATCACGGAAGTGATCGAGAAAGCCCAGGTAGTCGAGCTGCTGCAGCACAAAATGCGACGGGTCGAACAGAATGCAGCAGCGCGGGTGATGATCAACGGCTTTTAAGAACCGTTCGAAGGTGGCGCCATCGTGCAGGTCTTCACCAGGGTGAATTTCATAGCACAGGTCGACCCCGGCTTCATCGAAGGCATCGAGAATCGGTTTCCAGCGACGGGCCAATTCTTCAAAGCCGGTCTCTACCAGGCCGGGCGGACGCTGCGGCCAGGGGTACAGGAAGGGCCACAACAACGCACCCGAAAAGGTAGCATGAGCGGTTAGCCCGAGGTTTTTACTGGCCTTGGCGGCGAGCAAAAGCTGATCGACAGCCCAGGCTTGCCGCGCTTGCGGGTTCTTGCGCAGGGACTCCGGCGCAAAGCCATCGAACAGATCATCGTACACCGGGTGCACGGCGACCAGTTGGCCTTGCAGATGGGTCGAAAGCTCGGTGATTTCCAGACCATAACCGGCCAGCAAGGCGGTTACTTCACGGCAGTAATCGAGGTCTTCGGCGGCGCGTTCCAGATCGAACAGGCGTTTATCCCCACTGGGGATCTGCACCCCTTTGAACCCCAGATTGGAGGCCCATCGGGCAATGCTGTCGAGGCTGTTGAACGGAGCTTCGTCGCTGGCATATTGCGCCAGAAAGAGCGCAGGCCCTTTGATGGTCTTCATAAACAGACACCTTAGGTTTTTGTTTTTGTATAATGTAATGCATTACATTCAAGCAGAGAGATTTGGGGAGGTCAACTCCCTTTTCTATTAAAATATTTTTGAGAATCAGGAGAAATAGGCCTATATTGGGCTGAAAACGCGCTAATACGGGCCAATAAACGATGCAGAAATTTTGGTTACCAGATGTAATGCATTACATTGCCGACGATATACTTCGACATTGCGCCTCTGAAACAAGACCGGTTTATCCCACAGTCTATCGCTGTGATACCATCGCGCCTGTTGACGTTGCAGATACGCACCATGCCCACCATTAAAGACGTTGCCCTGGCCGCCGGCTGTTCTACCGCCACTGTGTCGCGGGCACTGGCCAACCCGGAAAAAGTAACCGAAGCCACACGCAAACGGGTGGCCGATGCCATTGCGAAAGTGGGTTATTCGCCGAACCTGGCCGCGCGCAATCTGCGCCGCAGCGAATCACGCACCATCGTTGTACTGCTGCCAGACATCGCCAACCC
>DASSWT010000357.1:0-20195 GCA_035704555.1 Saccharospirillum sp.
TCGAATATTCGTAGCCGCTTGAACACCGCCGGCATGGGTTGGCCCATGGCCTGCGCTTCAGACAATTGCACCAAATGACGCAGTTCACGCGCCAGCACCCAAAGCACGATGGGCGCTTCGATGCCTTCGGCGGACAGGCCCGACAGCACTCGTTGACTGCGAGCAAGATCGCCACCGAGCACCGCATCAGCCAGATCGAAAATGGTGAATCGGGCACTGTCGGAGACTGCCTGAATAACCGTTTCCAGCGTCAGCTGCGTGCCGTCGCTGACCAGCAATAATTTGTCGATTTCCTGACGGGCGGCCAGCAAATTACCATCGACACGGTCGGCCAACAGGGCCAGAGCATCGTCGTCGATCTGTAACCCCTGTTGCTGCAAACGTGCCCGCAGCCAGGCCGGCAACTGGTTGCGTTCCACCGGCCAGATGGGGACCCACCAGGCCGCGTCGGTAACGCCGGCAAACCATTTCGCCTTGCTTTGAGCGGCCTCGATTTTGTCGGATACGATCAGCAACAAATTGTCCGGGTTGGCGTTGTCGGCATAAGCCACCAACGCTTTGCGGCCTGCGTCATTCAACTTGCCGGTCAGTCGTAATTCAAGCAATTGCCGGTCACCGAACAGTGACATGGCCTGGTTTGCCTCGTACAGCTGATTCCAGTCGAACTGCGCATCGGCATGAAACACCTGACGTTCGGTAATGCCTGCTTTGCGCGCAGCGGCGCGCACCTGGTCACTGGCTTCAAGCACCAGCAAGGGCTCATCACTGCTGAGCCACACAATGGCCGGCAAGGGTTGGGTGAGCTGATTGGTCAGTTGCTGAACGGATAGCTTCATGAACCGGACTCCCGGCCTGCTGCCAAATCTTCCGCCGTTACCGCCTCCAGTTGATCCAACACCAGCAGAGCAACCCGGTTGCGCAGTATTTGCCGGCGCTGCTCGCGGGCCTCATCATCGTCTTCGGTAAGCCGGGACTCTACCCGGCTAACCCGACGACTGATCACCGCCCGGTCGAGCACATTGACCAGGCTCCATTCAATTTCCAGCGTGAGAATGATGGTCTCATCCAGGCTGACTTCCGAATAGGTCTCCCGGTGCAGCTGCAACAGGGTGTCAGCCGGCGCGGTTTGCAACACCAGGCCGTACAGGGCAAAGGTGCCGCGCAGCGTCTGGTACAGCTCATCGGCATCGGTCTGGGACTGCCAGACCATGGGACTCAACCCCTCGGGCAGCCGAAACTGCCCTTTAAGCTGATAGCCACAGCCGACCAGGAGGCTAATCACCACCCCAATCATCAGGCTGCGCCACAGCCTGGTGCGGAGACTCCGGGCTTCAGTTGGCAACGATGTTCACCAGCTTGTTGGGCACCACAATCACCTTGCGAATGGTCGCGCCGTCGGTAAAGCGCACGACGTTTTCATCCGCCAGGGCAGTGCTTTCGATCAGGGCTTTGTCGGCACTGGCCGGCACTTCGATCCGGCTACGCACCTTGCCATTTACCTGAACGACGTAGAGCAAGGTGTCTTTAACCAGAGCCGATTCATCAGCCTGCGGCCAGGCAGCGTCGATCAGCAAGCCTTCATGCCCCAGCGCCTGCCACAACACCTGGGTGACGTGCGGCGCTATGGGTGCAAGAACCAGCACGGCGGTATCCAGCGCTTCCTTCACGATCGTCCGGTCGAGCGCAGTCTGTGCTTCAAACCGGTTAACGCTGTTGAGCAATTCCATCACTTTGGCAATGGCCGTGTTGAACGTTTTGCGTTCGCCGAAATCACTGGTAACGCCGACGATGGTTTCGTGCGTTTTGCGACGCAGTGTTTTTTGCTCATCGTTTAGCGACTGGCCGCTCAAGTCTTCACAATCACCGCCTTCGATCAGGGCATGCACGGCGCGCCACAACCGCTGCAGGAACTTCTGAGCACCCTGAACGCCCGACTCGGTCCACTCAAGAGTTTGATCCGGTGGCGCGGCGAACATGGAAAACAGACGCACCGTATCGGCGCCGTATTGTTCAATCGCCTGTTGCGGGTCTTTGCCGTTGTTTTTCGACTTCGACATCTTCGCCATGCCGGCGTAGACCACGGCATCGCCGGTTGCCGCTTCCACACCGCCGAGCACCTTGCCTTTCTCATCGCGCTCAACGTCAACCGCCGTAGGGGACACCCAGACGCGTCCGTTGTCGGTCTCTTTATACCAGGTATCTGCCAGCACCATGCCCTGACACAGCAGGTTGGTGAAGGGTTCGCTGGAGTTCACCAGCCCTTCATCGCGCATGGCTTTATGGAAGAAACGCGAGTACATAAGGTGCATAGTGGCGTGTTCGATACCGCCGATGTACTGATCGACCGGCAGCCAGTAATTGGCTTCTTCGGGTTCGAGCATGCCCTCGTCGTATTCGGGGGTGCAGTAACGGGCGTAATACCAGCTCGATTCCATAAAGGTGTCGAAGGTATCGGTATCGCGCTTGGCAGGCTTGCCTTGCCAGGTTGTGTTTTCGAACTCGGGGTTGTTCTTAATTGGCGAGTTCGCGCCGTCAAACACAACATCGTAGGGCAGCTCGACCGGGAAGGTCTCTGAGGGTTTAGCCTCACCGTCCACATACACCATGGGCACCGGTGTACCCCAGTAGCGCTGCCGGCTCACACCCCAGTCACGCAAACGGAAATTAACCGTCACTTCGCCTTTGCCCTGAGATTCCAGATCGCGCGCGATGCGTTCGAAAGCCTCGGTGAAATTCAGCCCGTTGTAGTCACCGGAATTGACCAGAATGCCTTTTTCAGTAAAGGCCTCTTCGCTCAGATCACACGGGGTGTCGCTGCCGGGCTCGGGTTTAATGACTTGCTTCTTGGGCAACCCGTATTTGGTGGCGAATTCCCAGTCGCGCTGATCGTGACCCGGCACGGCCATCACGGCCCCGCTGCCATAGTCCATCAATACAAAATTGGCAGACCAGATGGGAATTTCCTCTCCGGTCAGCGGGTGAATGGCGACCAAACCCGTATCGCAGCCTTTTTTCTCCATCGTGGCCATGTCGGCCTCGCTGGTCGTCATGTTCTTGCATTCCTGGATAAAGCTGGCGAGTTTATTGTTGCTCTCGGCCGCTTCGGCCGCGAGCGGGTGTTGAGCGGCCACCGCCATATAGGTAACGCCCATCAGCGTATCCGGGCGGGTGGTATAGACTTCGAGCGTCTCGTCGCGGCCTTTCAGACCGAACTTGAGGGTGACGCCCTGGGAGCGGCCAATCCAGTTGCGCTGCATCGCCTTCACTTCATCCGGCCAGCCCGGCAGGTTATCGAGTTTTTCCAGCAATTCTTCGGCATAGGCCGTGGTTTTAATGAACCATTGGTCCATTTCCTTGCGCTCAACCGGCGTGTCGCAGCGCCAGCAGCGACCGTCGTGCACCTGCTCATTGGCGAGCACAGTCTGATCCACGGGGCACCAGTTAACAGGCGAGGTTTTCTTGTAGGCCAGGCCTTTTTCCACCAGGCGGGTGAAGAACCACTGCTCCCAACGGTAGTATTCGGGTGTGCAGGTGGTTACTTCGCGCTCCCAGTCGTAGGCAAACCCCAGCATCTTGAGCTGGCTGCGCATGTAGTCGATGTTCTCGAAGGTCCACTTGGCCGGGGCAACACCATTCTGGATCGCCGCGTTTTCAGCCGGCATGCCAAACGCATCCCAGCCCATCGGCTGCATGACGTTCTTGCCGAGCATGCGCTGATAGCGGCTGATCACATCACCGATGGTGTAGTTGCGAACGTGCCCCATGTGCAGGCGACCACTGGGGTAAGGTAGCATCGATAGGCAGTAGAATTTCTCTTTGCCGGGTTCGACCCGGGCTTTAAAGACCTGCTTCTCGTTCCAGGTGTCTTGCACCTGCTGCTCAATGGTGGCCGGGGTATAGGTCGCGTCCATCGGAATCCTGTTGTTTGCGGTGGTTAGTGGGTGAACAATACGAATCTTGGGAAATTGAGTCCCGGGTGACTGGCAAAGGGCCAGACCCGCAACGCAAGGATACCCGACCGGCGCCGGGTTTTCGACCGGATTTCAGCACCGGAGCTGGTCAGTTCGGGCTAACATTCGTCAAATGTTACCGGGTTCATTTGCCCTCAATGCCAAAATCGGTAACAGTAGCGGTATATAGTACGGCTAATGGATGCCCTTGGCCGGATAACCGCAGGCACCGCTCCGATCCGCCTATTGAGCCATAACCGGCATAAGGCATGATGTTGATCCGTCGTCACACGGTGTGCAACCACTCACTCTGGACAGAATATGGTTTTCAGCAACATCCCGAAACTCAATTTGGCGCACGCGCCAACCCCCATTGAACACTTGCCCCGGCTGGGCGATCAGTTGGGTACCCGGAACCTCTGGGTCAAGCGTGACGACTGCACCGGCCTCGGGCTGGGAGGTAATAAAACCCGCAAACTGGAATACCTGCTGGCCGAAGCACAGGCCGCCGGAGCAGACACCGTATTGACGGTGGGTGGCTTGCAAAGCAACCATGCTCGCCAGACCGCCGCAGCCGCAGCTCGCCTGGGCTTGAACTGCGAACTGATCCTGGAGCCGGTCACCGGCACACCAGAGACCTTGTATCACCACAGCGGCAATGTTTTATTGAACAAGCTGTTTGGCGCCACACTCACGCGGGCCGAACCCGGCCAGGACGGTATGCAACTGATGCAGCAGCGCGCCGAGGCCCTGTCTCAGGAAGGCTATTCGCCCTACTGCATTCCCGTTGGCGGCTCCAACACCACTGGCGCGCTCGGCTACGTAGAGTGCGCACGGGAGATTGCCGACTGGCAATACCAGCAGGATATCGAGTTCGATTACATCATCCTCGCCACCGGCAGTGCCGGCACCCAGGCCGGGTTGCTGGCGGGTGCGGCGCTATTTAACTTGTCGGCGAAGATAAAGGGCTTTTGCGTCAGTAGAACCACTGAGGACCAGTTTGATCTGGTACTGAACCTGACCCGGCCACTCTTTGATCGCCTTGAGCTAAACCACGAGACCCTACCCAGCCGTGTTCTGACCGACGGCCGTTACGTGGGCCAGGGCTACGGCATAGCCACCGAAGGCATGAGACATGCGGTGCGGGATACAGCAGAAACCGAGGGGTTATTGCTGGATCCGGTTTACACCGGCAAAGCCATGCACGGCCTGTTCGATGAGTACCACAACGGCACCTTTGGCCCCGATGACAAGGTACTCTTTCTGCATACTGGCGGCGCACCGGCGCTGTTTGGATACGAGACAGAGTTGTTCTAACTCAAGTTTCGGAGTTCGAGTCATCTTCAAGTCATTGGCCCGCACCGGATACCGGGTATACCTCTGTGGGGTCGGCGTAAATCCGTCCATGGAGCCTAGACCGCAGCATCCATGCTGCGGACTTCCCCACAGAGGTATACCCGGCACCCGGCGCTAGTTACCTGAGCGAACTCCGAAACTCGAGTTCTAAGTAGTAGTCCCGGTTGTCAACTGATCATAGACAAACTCGAATTTCACAAAGTTTGCAAGAAATTCAGTGTCGGGTGCCAGGTTGGCCTATCCGGGGAAGTCTGAGGCATGGATGCCGAAGCCTAGGCCCCATGGATGGGTTCACGCCGCCCCCGGATAGGCCTACCTGGTATTCGACACGAGCTCATGCCACCTGGGTAAAAACAACCTGCGAACTGTGAAATTCGAGCTTAACCCTGTAGCCCGCTACTTCCGCAACACCACAACATCACGATCGGCAATGGTACATTCCCGGGCTCCCAAATGCTCAGCCAGCCAGGCAAAAGTAGCCTCTGAATAGAACGCGATATGCGTTGGGTCGTCGACGTAGCGCCAGCGCGCAAAGGCCTCTCGGTCCCGGACCCGTTGAGTTTGAATAACCAGCCAGCCGCCTTCCTCCAACATAGCCCAGATATCCGCCATGATCTGGGCAGGGCTGGCCAGGTGCTCTATGACTTCGGTCATGCAGATAAACGCATAGCGGCGTGTCAGTGCGGTCGGGTCCGGGTAATAGAAGAGGTCATAAAGGGCGACGCTGTAACCGGCTTCTTCCAGCATGGTGGCCAGCGCTGGCCCGGGGCCGCAGCCGAAATCCAGCCCTCTGGAACCTGCAGGAACCCGGTCGCAAACCGCTTGCCAGGGGCGTGCCAGAAACTGCCGATAACCCGGGTCGTGGATGTCATTCTGGTGACGGTCGTATTCTGCCTTTTCTGCGGCTGCGGTTACCTGTTGATCCGGATGGACGAAAACCAGCTGACAGTGCGCGCAACACCAGTAATCCCGCTGTTTGCGCTGGTGCCACCACTGACTGCTCCGGGCTCCACACAGGGGGCATGCCAGAGTACCCGGGACACTCGCCCGAGGTTCAAGTGCGGGGGCTTGGCCCTTCTCTTCAGCGGTCATTCGATATCATTCGTATTTGTTAGTCGCAGCGCGTCATGCTATCAGTTATTCTTGGAGCGGTGGTAGAGGCTAGGAAGGCTGTGAATGTCGAGCAGCAGAGGTTGTTTCCTGGTCGCTGACCCCTATCGCCCTTGCAGGCGACAGGCAAAAATTACAATAAAGTTCGCCGGTTCTGACCTTTTTAACCCAAAGGTGCCGGGCCAGCGACACGACTGATCAAGGGAACCGAGCACTGTGCTTTATCGACTCGCCTGCGGACTGTTACTGACCAGCCTGACTTTATTGATGCTGGCGTCACCCATTCAGGCATACGCCGACATTGTCGACATCGACAGCTACTGGATGCAACAGTCAGCCGACTGGTCACCCACCGTACAATCAAGCCTTCAGAGCCAACAACAGCTTGCCTCAAAAACCGGCGTCTCACTGAAAGGCGGCCATCACTGGCACGTAATCGATGTCGCCTTTGACGAAGCGACCGACCAGGTTATCGATTTTCGTAATTCCTCGGTTATCGCCAACTTTGACCACTGGGTTTTCGATCGCACCACTGGCGAGCTGGTTGACCGGTTTGAAGGGGGGATTCGCTCACGGGTCAATAACCCCTACTTCTTGCGACATGGCCGCGATCTGTCTTTCGAGCCTGGCGAATATCAGATCATTACCCGGATGGACAGCCCGTTTTATCTGGCACAACCCAAACCAGAAGTATTTGAACAGGCGGAGTATCAGCAAAGCATCAAGGTGGGCAACGCCCTGACGCTGATCTGCCAGGGCATTTTTCTGGCACTCGGTATTTACTACTTCGTTCTGGGCACCAGTCGGGGCCGGGCCGCCGACCTGCTGTATGCCCTGTTTATCACCGGCAATTTCTTTTTTACCGGTGCGTCATTGCTGGTATTCAGCGATCTGCTCAGCATTCACGAGTTCTACCTGACCAGCTTCCCCATCCTCATTTCAAACACGGCTTACATTGCCTTTGTGATGGTGTTGCTGAACATCAAACCCAACACCTCACAGTGGCTGTACCGCATCGGCAGCGCTCTGATCATTCTGTTTGTAATGGGCTTTGTGGTTGCGCTGATTCGCCCCAACCTGTCGATGGAAATCGATCGCATCGGGGTGGGCCTCTTTGCCATCTATGGCTTCACCGCGGGCCTGACCCGGGTGCTGCAAGGCAACAAAACGGCTCGTTACTATTTAATCGCCAATGCCGCCTTCGCCATACCGGCTTTGATCTCCATTGGTGCTTCCAGCCTGCCGGTTGCCGATACCCTGTTTCTTGAACACCTGGGCATGTTTGCGGTATCCATGGAGGTGATTCTGCTGTCACTGGTGATCAGCTATCAGGTCGGTCTGGTCTATAAAGAGAAAGAGGCCGGTCTGCTCGCCACTCAGGAAGCCCTGCAGGCCGCCAACGATGCGCTGAATACCAAAGAGCGGTTTCTGGCCAACGTCAGCCATGAATTACGCACCCCGCTGAATGCCATTCAGGGATCGGTGGAGCTGATGGGCCAGCAACAGATGCCACTGGAAAGCAGCCGACATCTTGAAGCCATTCATGCATCGTCCAATTTCCTGGTATTTCTGATCAACGACATTCTTGATCTGGCCAAAATGAACGCCGACCAGCTCGAGTTGGTGGAAGAGCCTTTCGATCTGGATGAAGCGCTGGACGAGCTGTGCACCATTTACAAGGACGCCTTCGACCGGCGCAACGTTCGCTTTCTGGTTGATATCGAGACCCAGGTACCGCACCGGGTTACCGGTGACGTTAATCGGCTGAAGCAAATCCTGGCCAACCTGCTCAGCAACGCCTTCAAATTTACCGAGCAGGGTTCCATTGAGTTGTCGGTGTCACAGCCCGAACCAAACTACCTGACCTTTCATGTCACGGATACCGGCATTGGCATTGCCGAAAACAAGTTGGAGTCGGTGTTTTCCGCCTTTACCCAGGCAGATGCCACTATTGCGCGCAAGTATGGTGGCACCGGCCTCGGCTTGCAGATCGCTTCCAAGCTGGTGAATCTGATGGGCGGCAAGTTGACGGTATTCAGTCAGCCGGAGCTGGGCAGTGATTTTCAGTTCACCCTGCCAATGCAAGGCCAATCTGAAAATCAGGCTACGTTGCCGGTTCGTGTCGGACTGGTCTGCAGCGATGCCGATCTGGAGAAACTGATCGACAGCAACTTGCGTCGCCTCGGCATCGTTCTGCAGCATACCCTGAGCCACACTGAAGCGATGACCTACCCTATACCCGAGGATGTGGACCACTGGATTCTGGTCGCCACTGAGCCGGATGCCGAGTTGTCGAACCGCTTCAGCCACCACCCCAAAGTACACTGGCTGGTCAATCAGGTGCCAACCGATCTGCCGCTCTGGGTACCTCCGGTCAGCCTGGAGTTGCTGCCCTGTACTCAGGTCACCTTCCGGCGCCTGCTGGGCCAGGCTGCAACGCCCCCGGCACAGCCCGAGTACCCGCTGATGCTGCGCCGGCTTTATATTGTTGCCATCGATGACAACCCGGTGAACCTTAAAGTGTTGCTAGGGATGCTGACCCGGCTGGGGGTCACCGCCAGCGGCTTTGAATCTGCGCAGGAGGGCTTGAACCATGTTCTCTATCGTCAACCCGATATGGTGTTGATGGACATGCAAATGCCGGTAATGGATGGGCTTGAAACAACGCGGACATTGCGCCAGCAGCAGTTCAACAATCCGGTAATTGCGTTTACCGCCAATACCTCCCAGCGCGACATCGAAAACTGCCTGGCAGCAGGCATGAACGACGTCTTGCTTAAGCCCATCAAACTGACACAACTTGAGAGCATGATCCTCAAGTGGACCGAGCAAACTGCTCTGAACAGCCGGGGTGGTCGTTAGCAGCCCCAGGGGACTTGCCCGTAATAACAACTAAAAACAAACACAAGGAACCGACACTGATATGAACCCGACCAATAAGTGGGCCCTACTCTGGCCCATCCTGCTGACTCTGCTGATTCCCCTTGTAGCCGCCTGGTTTGCCTACCCGGGCACGCATTTGCCTCCCGGCTTTGGTGTGTTCCCACCCATACAAACCTCGCCAGCACCTGGGTTTTCGTTACTCTACTTTCTCGTGGTCGCAGCGCTGGCCGTGCTGGTTTCATTGCTGCTACTGTTTCCAAAACTGTTTGGCTTCCAGGGCGCAACACCCGCCCCGCAACCGGCGAAAAAGCCGCTGCCCTGGTGGTTCTGGGCCGGTGCCATTGTCATGCTCTGCTTCTGGTGGGTCATGTGGGCCCGGCCGGCCTGGCTGGGTGATCTGGTTTATTACGCCTTTTCCCCGCTTTGGTGGGGGTTCATCGTCATGCTCGATGGCATTGTGTACCACCGCAACAACGGCAAGTCACTGATGGCAACCAAGCCGGCGATGCTGATTTTCAGCGCCGTTATTTCCGTTGTTGGTTGGGGGTATTTTGAATATTACGACTATTTTGTACTGAGCAACTGGTATTACCCCAACGGCCACATGGTCGCGCTGCCGCACAGTGTGATCGTATTGCTGTTTCTAATCGCCTACACCACCGTTTGGCCCGCCATCTTCGAATGGTTTAACTTGCTGAATTCCTTTCCCAAACTGGTCGCACGTTACCAGAATGGCCCCGCAATCCCATTATCAGGAAACCTGCTGATTATCCTTGGCTGCCTGATCATCGGCGCTCTGGTGTTTTTTCCGCGCCTTATGTTCTGGGGCATCTGGATCGGTCCGCTGGCGGTTATTATCGGCGTTTTGCTGCGGCAATCACTCTGGTCGCCCTTCACAGCGCTGAGCCAGGGAAACTGGGCTCCCGGTGTACTGATTGCACTGTCCTCGATGTTCAACGGCTTTCTCTGGGAAATGTGGAACTTTGGCAGTGAACACCCGGACATCGGTTACCCAACCAACCCGAACTACTGGATCTACGACATCCCCTTCGTCAACGTGATTCATATCTTTTCGGAAATGCCGTTGCTCGGTTATTTCGGGTATCTGCCGTTTGGGGCACTGGTGTGGGTGTTCTTTATCTGGATAGGTGCCCTGTTCAACCGGGACACCGACATCTATCTGGATGGCAACCCGAACTGAACCTTGCATTCTCGCAGACAAAAAAATACCGAACCTCAGGTCCGGTATTTTTTCTTGCATTGGCCCGCACCGGGAACCGGGTATACCCCTGTGGGGTCGGCGTAAATCCATCCATGGAGCCTAGACCGCAGGATATGAATCCCATCCATGGGATTCACCCTTCGGGCTCGCTGCGCTCATGCTAAAACGCTCCTGGCGTTTTAGTCCCTGCTGCGGACTCCCCCCACAGGGGCACACCCGGCACCCGCTGCTAGTCTCCCGACACTTGAATTAATTACTTAAGCGGGCTGCGACCTTTGCTCGCCGCAATGCGCATGCGCAAGGCATTCAGCTTGATAAAGCCTTCAGCATCTTTCTGGTTGTAAGCACCGGCATCGTCTTCGAAGGTGGCAATGCTTTCATCGAACAGGCTGTCTTCTGACTGACGTCCGGCGACGATCACGTTGCCCTTGTAAAGCTTCAAACGCACCTTGCCATTGACCCGCTCCTGGGATGCATCGATCATCTTCTGCATCATCAAGCGCTCCGGGCTCCACCAGTAACCGTTATAGATTACTTCGGCATATTTTGGCATCAGCTCATCTTTCAGGTGAGCGACTTCGCGGTCCAGGGTGATCGACTCGATGGCACGGTGTGCCTTGAGCATGATGGTGCCGCCCGGCGTTTCATAACAGCCACGAGACTTCATGCCGACATAACGGTTTTCGACCAGATCCAGACGGCCAATGCCGTTCTCGCCACCCACCTTGTTCAGGTAAGCCAGTACATCGGCCGGTGACGTTGGTTTGCCGTCAATGGCAACGATATCGCCACGCTCGTAGGTCAGTTCCAGGTAAGTTGGCGTATCAGGTGCCGCTTCAGGGCTAACCGACCAACGCCACATATCTTCTTCGGCTTCCGCCCAGGGGTCTTCCAGAATGCCGCCTTCGTAGGAGATGTGCAGCAGGTTGGCATCCATCGAATAGGGAGACTTCTTGCCTTTCTTGTTGAAATCGACCGGAATCTGATGGTCTTCGCAATAGGCCATCAGCTTCTCACGCGAGGTCAGATCCCATTCACGCCAGGGTGCAATCACTTTAACGCCCGGCTTGAGCGCGTAAGCACCCAGTTCAAAACGCACCTGGTCATTACCCTTGCCGGTTGCGCCGTGAGCGATGGCGTCAGCGCCGGTTTCATTGGCAATCTCGATCAGCCGCTTGGCGATCAGCGGGCGGGCAATGGAGGTGCCCAGCAGGTACTCGCCTTCATAAACGGTATTGGCCCGGAACATCGGGAATACAAAGTCGCGTACAAACTCTTCGCGCAAATCTTCGATGTAGATTTCCTTAATACCGAGGGCCTTGGCCTTGGCGCGAGCCGGCTCAACTTCTTCGCCCTGGCCGAGGTCTGCAGTGAAGGTCACCACTTCACAGTTGTAGGTTTCAGTGATCCACTTGGCGATCACCGAGGTGTCCAGGCCACCGGAATAGGCCAGCACCACTTTTTTAATATCTGACATCTTGTCTCCCAACGAGTTGGCGGGTTTTTAGGCTGGCAGGAATTTTACGCCTTTGACTCGGGAGATGCCATGGTAGTGGGCCAGTGATGGAGCGGCGAAGAGGCGTAACTCACCACGAAATTAGCTAGACAGCATACTCATGGCGTTTCGGAGTTAGCCTGGGAGATTAGCGACGGGTACCGGGTGTACCCCTGTGGGGTGGTCCGCAGCAGGGACTAAAACGCCAGGAGCGTTTTAGCATGAGCGCAGCGAGCCCGAAGGGTGAATCCCATGGATGGGATTCATATCCTGCGGCCTAGGCTCCATGGACGGATTTACGCCGACCCCACAGGGGTATACCCGGTGCCCGGTGCGGGCCAATGCCTCCCAAGCAACCCAAACTTGGGTTACTCTTCGTCCTCGGCCACTGGCTCCAGTTCCATGTCCAGTTCCTTGATCTTGCGGGTCAGGGTGTTTCTGCCCCAGCCCAGCAATTCCGCGGCATCGCGGCGTCGGCCGGCGGTGTGTTTCAGGGCGGTTTCGATCATGATGCGTTCGAAATTCGGCACTGCGATATCCAGTAACCGATGCTCACCGCGGGCCAGTTCCCGGTCGGCCCAGTTGCGCAGCGCCTGTTCCCAGTTCTCACTGGTGACCGGCGCCTGGGCTTCGTCCATCAACTCCGGAGGCAGATCCGACACCAGGACCTCGCGGCCCGAGGCCATAACCGTGATCCAGCGGCAGATGTTTTCCAGCTGGCGCACGTTGCCAGGCCAGGTCAGACGAGAGAGGTAAGCCTCGGTTTCCGGTCGTAACGTCTTGGTTTCCACGCCCAATTCGTCGGCTGCCTTGTGCAGGAAGAACTCAAGCAGCCGGGGAATGTCTTCACGCCGGTCAGCCAGGCGCGGCAAGTGGATGCGAATAACGTTCAACCGGTGAAACAAGTCTTCGCGAAAGCGGCCCTCTTTAACCAGGGCCTCCAGGTTCTGGTGTGTGGCGGCGATGATGCGCACATCCACCCGCACCGAGGTATGGCCCCCCACGCGATAAAACTCGCCATCGGCCAGCACACGCAGCAGCCTGGTCTGCGTCTCGGCTGGCATATCGCCGATTTCATCGAGAAACAGCGTACCGCCGTCGGCCTGCTCAAAACGACCGCGACGCTGGCCCTGAGCGCCGGTGAAGGAGCCCTTTTCGTGACCAAAGAGTTCCGATTCCATCAAATCACGGGGAATAGCCGCCATGTTCAGTGCAATAAACGGATTTTCCCGGCGCGGGCTGTGGCGGTGCAACGCGTGCGCCACCAACTCTTTACCGGTGCCGGATTCACCGTTGATCAGCACGGTGATGTTCGACTGGGACAAGCGGCCAATTGCCCGGAACACCTCCTGCATGGCAGGCGCCTCGCCGATGATCTCGGTATTGGCCGGGGCCACGGCGGGCTCGGAGGTCTTTTGCTTCTGGCGGGTGTGCTCAATGGCGCGCAACGCCAGTGAGACTGCATCGTCAACATCGAATGGCTTGGGCAAATACTCGAAAGCACCGCCCTGAAACGAGGCAACGGCGCTTTCCAGATCTGAATGAGCGGTCATGATGATGACGGGTAAGTGCGGGTGGTTATCGTGAATTCGGTTGAGCAGTTCAAGCCCGTCGATGCCGTCCATGCGAACATCACTGACGATGGCATCGGGTGGGTCCTGGTCGAGTTTGCGCAACAGCGCCTCGCCGGATTCAAAGCTGCGACACTCGATGCCTTCCTTTTCGAAGGCACGTTCGAGCACCCAGCGAATGGAGCGGTCGTCATCGACGATCCAGACGCAATTATGATTGGCCATTGAGCCCCTCCAACGGTAAATAGACACTAAAGACGGTGGCACCGGGACTGCTGTCACACTCGATAACGCCGTTGTGAAAATTAATGATTTGCTGAGCGATCGACAGACCCAGGCCGGTACCCGTAGGCCGGCCCGATATCATTGGATAAAAAATCTTTTCCATCATTTCCGGTGCAATGCCCGGCCCGTTATCAATGATGTCGAGCTTCACCAGCAGCCGGTAACGGTTCTGACGAATGGTGAACTGACGCACTGCCCGGGTTTTGAATTCTATGGAAGGCGACTCAATGTCGTTTTCAATAAGCGCCTGAACCGCATTGCGGGCGATGTTCAACACCGCCTGAATCAGTTGGGCCTCATCTGCGTTGAAATCAGGCAGGCTCGGGTCGTAATCCCGGGTTAACCGAATCCGGTCACCGCATTCCACCCGCAACAGGGCGTATACCCGTTCAGCAATCTGGTGAATGTTGACGTTAGACATCGTGGGCACTTTGTGGCTGCCCAGCATCCGGTCGACCAGATCGCGCAAGCGATCGGCTTCTTCAATGATTACCTGGGTGTACTCTTTCAGATCGGCATTGGGCAACTCGCTGGCCAGCAATTGCGCCGCACCCCGAATCCCTCCCAGAGGGTTCTTGATTTCGTGCGCCACCCCCCGCACCAGGTGCCGGGTGGTCTCGGTCTGCTGAATCAACCCTTCATCGCGGCTGATGCGCATGGCCCGGTCGGCGGGCAGCATCTCAACGATCAGATGCATTTCATCGTCGTCCATATAGGGCGTGACCATGTAATCCAGCGTCAGCGTATCCCGATGCGCCAGCTGCCATTGCGCCGAGCGCACCGACAGAGTGGTGCCACCGGCGATGGCCGACATCATCATCTCCCGGATCTCCGCCGGGTTCACAAACAAACTGTAGAACGCCTGCCCGATAACTTGCTTTCCGGAGCGCACCAGCAACAATTCTGCAGACGGGTTAACGTGCTCGACGACGAGCGTGTCGTCCAGCTGTATGACGGCAGTGAATTGGTGATCGACCAACTGGCGAAAGAAATGCGTGTCAGTCACATGAGGTTTCCTGTGCACCGGGTTGCTGTGAACGTCAGGGCCCGCACAGCGACCCTGAAAATTGAAGGCGGCGATATCGCCAGGGATCGCTCTGTGGTTCTTTAAATGGCATACGCAAGAAGCAGGCCAGCCATTTAAAGCCTAAAATGCACGATTACGGGGCTTAAAACCCCTCAAACGCACCACTTTAGACCACTCAACAACATACTAGCACCAAATTAGTGCATTGCTGGCTTTGTGATTCAAGTCCGTTGTCGTCACTATTTATGCTCCAAGATGCCAATTCGTCTGCACGACGACGCAGTTTTTTGGTTTATACTCAGGGAACGCTGCAAGATCGTGAAGGATTATGAATCAAACCTATCCGCTCAGGCTGCTGGACAACGCATGGCAGCAGACCGTTAAAGGCCAGGGACAGTGCCTGCTATTCGCCGATGCCGAAGGCCGCCGTTTCAGCAGCCTGGTGGACGCGTTTATGGCAGACCTGCCGGCCGAATGCGTTCGCTTTCAACTGACTGCCGACAGCCAGCTCAACGGCTATTACCCGCTGATTGACATCATTCAGGAAGGTTACGAGCGGCTGGGCGTTACCGACTGCCGGCGCTGGCTTGAGGAGCAGGGTGTTTACGCCCCCAACCTGGCAACCTGGCAGCAAATTCTGGAAGACCACTTTATACAGCGGCACCCGCTGCAGCTGAAAGATCATGTCATCCAGAAAACCATCGCCTTTCAGGACGACATTCTCCGATTGCTGGCAGCACTGGCACAGACTCGGCCCATCGTGGTGGCGCTTACGCATTTTCATTTTGCCAGTGTCAGCCTGCAGCGTCTGTTCAGCACTGCTCAACGGCAGTTAAACGGCCGGGTACTGCTACTCACCTCGACCGATTCCGACTTGATGGCCGCGCATGACCCGGACTGGCACAGCACCCAACGCAGTGCAGACGATGAAATCGACCCGCCCAACTGGCTGATAGATCTGTCTCCCGAACTGATCATCGACTCACATTCCTGGCCGGAACCCCAGTCGCTGAACAACCAGAGCATTCCACGCCTGATTCAGGAGGCGCTGAAAAACCATGCGCTGCAGTGTCACACCGAAACCCACCTGCTGTGCGACAAAATCGGCCTGATGCTGGATGAGCGCCAGATATTGCTGTTGTCCGAGCATCGCAGCACCCTGCGGCTGATCGAGGCCGAGGCCCAGTACTACAAAGACCAGCACAACGGCGCCATCACCCTGCTGACCGAACTGCTTGAGGAGGCCCGTCAGGACCACCTTTATGATCAGATGTTCGATGCCTACCTGCGCCTTGCCTGGTGTGCCCTGACCAAACACCGGCTGAGCACCGCCCGGCAAATGGCCACCCATGCCCAGACCGCACTGGAGCAGATCACAACCAAGGATGCCCCCTGGTTGTTGCGGGAGCGGGAGTGGCTGCTGTTGCAGGTAATGATCAGCAGCATGTACCACGAACGTCCGGCTGCCACCCTGCTGCATCGCCTGGAAGCGCTGCTACCCATGATCGATATGGACGATTATGGCTATGCCCTGCGCACCGCTCAGATCGCCTGGGAAAATCGCATGAACGACCGCGAGCGGTATTTCCTGAGGCGCGCCATCCTGACCGGCCTCAGCCAGGCCCGGGCACAGAAAAACGACATCGCCACCGTCAAGCTGACTGAAGCCATGGCCATACTGCAAACCAAGGCGCACCGGTTCAGGCGAGCGCACCGGCTGCTTGAACTGGCGTTGGGTCGTTGCCAGCGCATGGCGTCGCCGCGCCACGAAGCTCCGCTGTACAATGGTTTGGGCATCATCCAGATGCGCCTGGGCCGAATAGAAGAAGCACGGGATACCTTTCTGTACACCCTGCACAAACTGCAAACCGTGGCGCATTACAACGAGATCGCGGTGACCTTGCACAACCTTTCCTGGGCTTACCTGATCAGCGGAAATGTTCAGGAGAGCTTGCGTTTGCTCAGCACGGCCATCCGCCTGTGCCGTATCCGGGGTTTTGTCACCATCCCGTTTTACACCCTGGACGACCTGATGTTACAACAGGCGCTGTACCGGTTTTATCTCGGGCACAGCGTACTGGCACAGCATACCTTGCAGGATTTCCGGCAACGGCCCTTACAGCTATCGGTGCGCGGCAACATCTTACTGAATTGCCTTAAGTTGCACTTCGCGCGCACCGAAGTCGATTACGACGCCATAACCAACCTGATCAGCGAATTGCAGACCTCGCTGGAGACACACAGTGACCTGCCGGAAACCCTGATAAACCTGGCCTGGTACGCCGCCGGGCCCGACAGCCTGCCACCCAGCCTGAAACCGGCTTATCAGATTCAGTGGATGCAGGCGCACGGGTCGGAAACCCCGCCAATGCTCGGCAGCAACATTGATGTCATGTCAGTGCTGCGAGCGGCCGACCTTGAAAGTGAACTCGAGCATATCCAGCAACGGGTGCGAGACACCCGCCTGCTGTCACATCTCAGCGCCCAGACCAATGCCGCCACCGATACGCTCGAACTGGTCGAAACCCTGTGCCAGCAATTGAAAGCCCACCTGGATTGCGATTACGTCGCCATCGAACTGACCCAGCAACCCTTTATGCAGGCCACGCTAATCACCCGGGGCCTGCCGGACCTGGAGGCTGAGCGCCTGCATCAGGCCCTGTCGTTGCAGCGCCTGACCCGCGGCCGTTTGTTGCTGCGTATGCACAACCTGGATCTTGAGGGCATGGACACCGGCTACGTTTGTATTTTCCGCATCGCCCTGCCACAACATGACTTTGGCGACATGATCCTGATGACCCGCAACCCATCCGGCTTTGAGGAATCGGTTCTGCGTACCGCCTCCATGCTGGCCGGGCAACTGGCCGCCGCCATTCAGCGGCTGGCTCATGAAAAAGAACTGCATCATCTGTCATCAACCGACATGCTCACCGGCCTGATGAACCGTCAGGCCCTGTACCCACGCCTGGAAGAAGAACTGGCGCGCGGCCGCCGCAATGCCGAGTATCGGTTTTCGCTGGCGTTTCTGGATCTGGATAACTTCAAGTATCTGAACGACAACTACGGTCACATTTTGGGGGATCAGGTATTACGGGGGTTTGCCCAGCTGCTGAAGGAGCATACCCGCACCGAGGATCTGGCGGCACGCCTGGGCGGCGATGAGTTCGTCATCCTGTTTCCCAACGAAAAGGGCCAGGCCGTACAACAACTGGCCCAGCGCATACTCGAGGATTTCTCGACCCCGGCTCGTTGCCAGGCATTTCTGCGGCGCTTCACCGGCCAGGAGTTTACCTGGCCCGAGGGCCAGCAACTGGGCTGCTCAGTGGGCATTATCGAAATACAGGGAGAGCAAGCGCCCAAACTGGTCGATCAGTTGCTGAACCTTGCCGACCACGCCATGTATGAGGCCAAATCCCGTGGGAAAAACCAGGCGGTCATTTCCGCCCTGCCGTTGACGTCAAACAGACATTAACAAAACTGGCGAGCTCCGGGTGCATGCAGTCCGACACCTGCAGACGTTGCTGCCCGACCAACACCGATACCATCCGTTGGCCAACCCCCCGCCTTCGGGTCAGCGCCCTGACGCCCAGACTGAGCAAGCTGCCATCCTTTACCAGGCCGGCACCGACGATACGCCCATTGAAACGGGCGGCATAAAGCCGCACCTCGTTATCGCCAGCGCGCCATGCCTCCCAGGCGGCCTGATAGCAGGGGCAGCCGAGCATGTCCTGCGCCAGCTTGCCAAGGTCGGACATGTCGGTTTCCGCTTGCTCAGTGGCGGGAAGTAGCGCCAGCAAATCCAGTGTTACAGGCATCGTTATCAGTCCGGGTGGTTTGAGGCGCAGCATACCGATATAATGCGCCTTCGCAACCGGGCTTCAGGCCGTTAACTTCAGCGACCCCAACCCCGCGTGTTGTCCGAATCATCACTCGCATCATCAAGAACAGAGAGTCGTACTATGAGTCGCCAAGCGACGGTTGAACGCAACACCACCGAGACCCAGATCAAAGTCAGTATCAATCTGGACGGCACTGGCAAAGCCCAGTTCGACACCGGCATGCCCTTTCTGGACCACATGATGGACCAGATCGCCCGGCATGGCCTGATCGATCTCGACATCGTCTGCCGCGGCGACAACCACATCGACGACCACCACAGCGTTGAAGACATCGGCATCACCCTGGGCCAGGCGTTCGCGAAAGCCGTTGGCGACAAAAAAGGCATCACCCGCTACGGTCACAGCTATGTGCCACTGGATGAAGCCCTGTCACGGGTCGTGATCGACTTCTCAGGACGCCCGGGCCTCGAATACAACCTGCCGTTTACCCGCGGCAGCGTCGGCGGTTTCGATGTCGACCTGTTTTATGAGTTCTTCCAGGGCTTCGTCAATCATGCCTGGGTCACGCTGCACATCGACAATCTGAAGGGGCACAATTCGCACCACCAGATCGAAACGGTGTTCAAAGCCTTCGGCCGTGCACTGCGCATGGCGCTGACGCCGGACGAACGCATGGCCGGCATCACCCCGTCCACCAAGGGCGTGCTCTGATACCCGCCGGAAGGTCGCTCCAACGGCGCCCACTCCCGCAGTGGGCGCCTGATGCAAACCTCAGCCAGAACAGGATACTTCCGTGAGTCGCACACTGCTGACCATCATTGATTACGGCATGGGCAACCTGCACTCCGTCGCCAAGGCGCTGGAGCACGTCGCCCCGAACACCCAAATCGAAGTCACGTCCGACAAAAACCGCATCGCCGAAGCCGACCATATTCTGTTGCCGGGCGTCGGCGCGATCCGCGACTGCATGGCTGAAATTCGCCGCCAGGGTGTTGATACCGTGGTCGCCGATGCCGTGAACAGCGGTAAGCCCTTCCTCGGCATCTGTGTCGGTATGCAAGCGCTAATGGCCCACAGCCATGAGAACGATGGCGTCGACTGCCTGGGCCATTTCGACGGCGAAGTACGCCGCTTCAGCTCCACGGCTACCGACGAGCGCGGTCTTGCCCTCAAAGTCCCGCACATGGGCTGGAACACGGTCGATCTTCAGATAGATCACCCTTTGCTGCGGGGCATTAACAGTGGCGATCGCTTCTATTTCGTGCACAGCTACTACGTGGAAGCCCACCCGGAATACACAGCGGCAAATTGCACCTACGATGCCACCTTCGCCGCGATGATTTACCGGGACAACCTCTTTGCCACCCAGTTCCACCCGGAAAAAAGCTTCCCAGCCGGACTGACCCTGCTGAAAAACTTTGTCGACTGGGACGGCCGCCGCTAAGCGGTTGCCCCAG
>DASSWT010000052.1:0-8044 GCA_035704555.1 Saccharospirillum sp.
AATGCGTCGGACTTTGACAAGTTGAAATTTCGTCAGCGCGTTGCTGTTGATATGAGTGATCGTAATCTTGAAACCACCATGGTTGGCCAGGCGGTATCGATGCCATTAGCGCTGGCGCCGACAGGTTTGACTGGTCTGCAATGGGCTGATGGCGAGATTCATGCTGCCCGGGCGGCGGAGAAAGCCGGGGTACCTTTTACGTTGTCGACCATGAGCATTTGTTCTATTGAGGATGTGGCTGCGCATACGTCGAAGCCGTTCTGGTTTCAGCTGTATGTCATGCGCGACCGGGATTTTATTGGGCGGTTGATTGACCGTGCCAGGGCGGCCGGCTGCAGTGCATTGGTTGTAACGCTGGATCTTCAGATTCTGGGGCAGCGCCATAAGGATGTACGCAACGGTTTAAGCGCACCGCCTTCATTCACCCTGAACAGCTTGTTGCAGATCATGGCCCGGCCCGGTTGGGCGATGCGCATGCTAGGCACGAAACGGCGTGGGTTTGGCAATGTGATTGGGCATGTCAAAGGCATCGAGAACATGACCTCGCTGTCGGAATGGTCGGCCAAGCAGTTGGACCCGAAATTGTCGTGGGATGACATCGCCTGGATCAAAGAGCGCTGGGGTGGGCCCGTTATTCTGAAAGGGATTATGGACCCTGAAGATGCCAAACTGGCGGTTAAAACCGGTGCCGATGCCATTGTCGTGTCCAATCACGGTGGCCGTCAACTTGATGGTGCGCCCTCTACCATTGAAGTGCTGCCTGCGATTCTGGATGCGGTTGGTAATGAGATCGAGGTTCATATTGATGGTGGTATTCATACCGGGCAAGCGATGTTGAAAGCGCTGTGTCTGGGCGCCAAATCCACCTACATTGGCCGACCTTTTTTATACGGTCTTGGCGCGGCCGGTGAAGCCGGTGTGAGTGATGTATTGCGGATATTGAGAAATGAACTGGATGTCAGTTTGGCGCTGTGCGGCGAACGTGATATTCGGACGGTCGGGCGCCACAACCTGTTTAACCCGGACGTCTTTTCACGCTAATTAAAAATACCCAGATACAGCAGTCGTACGGCCATAACCGTCAGCACGGCTTTCAGAACCGGTTGCACCTGTTCGGCGGTAAGTCGCTCCAGAAAAACTCGTCCGGTCAGGGTGCCGAGGTAGCCGGTGAACAGCATCAGGGCCAACATCAGGTACCAGTCGGTAAAGACAAACCCAAAAAAACCAAAGAACAACACCTTCAATAATTGCTGGCCGCTGATCAGGGCGGCCATGGTTCCCACCAGGGCGGTGCGCTCGGCAAACATCGGCTTGATCGCGGTAAAAACAAGAGGGGCAACCCCGCCAACAATCATGCTGATGAATGAGGTGACGACGCCGAGCAATGACAGGAATTTTTTACCGGACGGCAATTTAATGGGCGGGAGCCAGGCGGTATACAGGATAAAAGCACCCATGGCGACTTGCAGGCCAGCCGGGGGCATATGGGTGGACGCACCGGCACCAGCGATCGAGCCGATCAGGCTGCCAATGGAAAACCACAGCACCAGACGCCAGTCGACGGCGCGAAACAGCAGGGTTAATCGCCCAGTGTTGGAGCCTAACTGCACTACGCCATGCAGTGGAATCACCGCACTGGCTGGCAGCAGGTTGGCCATGATGGCCAGTAAGGTGGCGCCGCCGCCTATGCCCAGGGCGGCAGTAATGGCCGAGGTGATGTAGCTGACGAACACCAGGCTCCAGAACGCCAGTGCGCTCACGGAATCCGGCATCCATTGGGTAAATTGAACCAGCATTGTTAAAGGGTCCGGCGACTATTAAAACGCCATTGTACAGTGGCAAGCGTTACTTTATGTGCGCCAGAGCGTTCCGGAATTGGGGATGGTCAGCCCTGCCCAGCCATTCAAAAGCTACCATTTCTGTCGACACAATATCGGCCCCTTGCTGCCGTAATCGCTGCAGCGCCAGGTCCCGGTTGGCGGGCAGGCGCGAGCCGACCGCGTCGGCGACCACCCAGACCCGAAAGCCGGCATCCAGCAGCCCCATGGCGGTTTGCAGCACACAGATATGAGCCTCGCAGCCACCGAGAATGACGTGTGTCCGGTGATCTTCAATCGCGTTCAGCAGGCCACCTTCGCAGGCGTCGAAGGTATTCTTGTGCAGCGTTTGTTGGCAGTGCTGGTAGATTTGGTCGACGTTGGCCCCAAGCTTGTCCGGCGTTTGCTCGGTCCCGACAATGGGTACATCCATCAAACGGGCCAGGTTCGCCAGTGTCAGCGCCTGCTTTACCACAGCCTCTGCGTCGTCAATGGCGGGCATCAGACGTTCCTGGAAGTCGACCAGAACCAGGGTGGATTTGGCGGCTGACATTAGCATGGGGCGCTCCTTGGGGATGGGTGGTCCATAGTAAAGTCGGTTTTCTCCATAGGGCAATGCCGACAGGTCAAACTAGCCAAGAAAAAACCCTGCTCCGGGGTTTTCTTGTGCGCTTAAACCAACAAATACCCCCCATCCACATTGACCACACTGCCGGTGGTGTAGCTGCTGGCATCGCTGGCCCAGTAAACCACCTGGCCGGTCATTTCTTCTGGCTCAGCAGCGCGGCGCATCGGGATGTGTGGCATCACCTGCTTCATCATTTCCGGGTTCTCGGTAATGGCGCTGGCGAATTTGGTTTTGGTCAGGCCGGGTAGCAGGCAGTTTACGCGAATGTTGTGCCGCGCCCACTCTTTGGCGTGGGCTTTGGTCATGGCAATTACAGCCGACTTGGTGATCGAATAGACGCCCTGAAAATCACCCGGGATCACACCGTTGACCGAGGCGATGTTGATGATGCTGCCGCCGGTTTTTTTCATCGACTGGCCGACCAGATTGGTCATGTAGAAATAGCCGCGAATGTTTACTTCCAGTGTTTTATTGAAGGCGTCTAAGGGTGTCTGGTCGATCGGGCCGAAGTAGGGGTTGGCCGCCGCGTTATTGACCAGAATGTCGATTTTGCCATGCTGTTCCAGCAGGGTTTGAACGGTCATTTCCATGGCGTGAAGGTCACCGATGTGACAGGCCGCCGCCTCGCCCTGGCCGCCTTTGGCTTTAATCGCCTCGACCACTTCAGCACAGGCCTCAGCCTTGCGGCTGGTGACGATGACATAGGCGCCCTGGTCGGCCAGTGCGTGAGCGATGGCGGCACCGATGCCTTTGCTGGCACCGGTGATCAGTGCAATTTTTCCGGTTAAATCAAAAGGGTTGGTCATGGTCACTCCGTTTTATTTGAGCTTATTTCGGTTTGACGGCCATTAATGAAACGTCAGCCAGTCGGGTTGGTCGACAAAGTGTTGGGTTTGGTTGATGCCCTGCAGGCGCCACTGGCCCCGTTGCGATACGAAGGTGGTAACAGACGCATTGTGCAAACTGAGGTTAATGCGCATGGCCGCCGCGGCATCCAGTTTCAACGCCTGGCAAACCAGGGCGGAAATAACCCCGCCCGAGGTAAATACCCAGTGAGTTTTGTCGGCATCCAGTGCCGCCAGCGCAGCGGCGGTTCGGGTGTTAAAGTCTGCCCAGCTTTCGGTGTAGGGTGCATCGGTTTCGGCACCAACCCAGCGTTCCAGTGCGCCGCGAAAGACGGATAAGAACGCCCGGCCGGGGTGGTCTTCGCGGCCAAGGTCTTGCTTCATTTGGGCCGGGTCCTGCCAGTCGGGTCGGTGCTGGCGAACGATGTCGAGAAAGTCGAACTCATTCCAGCGGGCATCAGCCGTAGCGGACGCCCGGTCACCGATTTGCTGGCCAAAGGCCGACTCACTCTGGCGCTGGCGTTGCAGTGTGCCGCAGTGACGTAAGGCTGGCTGCCAGTAGGGCCGGTAATAGTTCGCCAGGTGCTGAATTTGCAGGCGGCCGAGATCACTGAGTGAATCGTAATCGAGCACATCCCGCGAGGCTTGGCCGTGTCTGACCAGATAGACCGTCGCCATCAGTCGATCAGCGCTTTGCAACGCTGGTGCAGATGGGCCACCACCGTGCCGAAACCGGCGAAGCGTTTGTCCTGGGTCTGGCCCTGATAAAACCGCGCGTAAATTTGCTGCAGTATGCCGGCCAGGCGAAACAGCCCGAAGACGGTGTAGAACCGAAAATCGACGGGTGGCAGTTCGCGCGCTTCAAAGTAGGCTGTTACCAGTTCATCGCGCGTCATCATGCCGGGCAGGTGCGTGGGTTGAGGGCGAATGGCCAGCATGGCGGGGTGATCATCCACCTCGACCCAATAGGCGAGGGCGGTGCCGAGATCCATCAGCGAGTCGCCCAGGGTGGCCAGCTCCCAGTCGAGCACGCCGCGGACGCTGAAGTCGTTCGGGTCGAGTACCAGGTTATCGAAGCGGTAGTCGTTGTGAATCAGGCAGGCGGGCTGTTCCTCGGGCTGGTGCTGCGCCAGCCACTGGCCGATGTCGTCAAAAGCGGGCACGTCGGGCGTTTGGGCGCGAGCCAGGCGTTCGGTCCAGCTGCTTACTTGTCGTTCAATATAGCCTTCACCCTTGCCCAGGCTCGCCAGATTCGTTTTGTGGACATCAATGCGATGCAGTTCGGCCAAGCCGTCAACGAACACCTGGCACAGATGCCGGCATTGTTCGGCTGTTAGCTCGACCGGTGGGGTGCGCCGCAGTATAAGGCCGGGAATAGCCTGCATCAGGTAATAATCGCAACCGAGCACCGGAGAGTCGGTGACGATCAGTCGCACCGCCGGGGCTTTCGGGTAGTGCGGGTGCAGCGCCTGCATCAGTTCGGCTTCGCGCACCATGTTGTGCGCGCCTTTGGGCAGCGGGCCGGGCGGTGGCCGGCGCAGAATCAGCACCTGGTCCGGGTACTGCAGGCGGTAAGTGAGGTTCGATGCGCCGCCGGGAAATTGAGTGACCTCGGGCTCGCCGGTTAGGTCAGGTAAGTGGGTTTTCAGCTCCCGGTCGAGCGCGGCGATGTCCAGCGTCTCGCCCTGGCGCATGGCAATGGTGGGGTCGGTCTGGCTCATTGCGGGGCTCCTCGATTGGGGCGGGCGTTGGCCGGTGCCGGTTGCTGGCTCAGCATGAGCTTATGCAGTGCGCGGTACGACAGACGTTTCAGATACCAGAGCCAGCGTTCACGGGCATGGGGCATCACCATAAACTGGCCGCGATCCGCCCCGTCGACGATGATCTGTGCTACCTGGTCGGCGCTGAGCTTGCCCCGGGCCATCAGTTTTTCGACCGCTTCCCGGGCCTTGCTTTCCTGTGGTGGAATGCTGTCGGTCAGTCGGGTTTTAAAGAAGGCCGGGCAGGCGACCGTCACGCTGATGCCGCTTGGTTGCAACTCTTTGTGGAGCGTTTCCGACAGCGATACCAGCGCCGCCTTGCTCGCACTGTACGCCGACATATGGCTGGCCGACAACAAACCCGCCATCGAGGCAATGTTCACCAGGCTTGCGCGCGGCGTCACTTCCAGCAGCGGTAACAGCAACCGGGTGAGCCGCGCCGGAGCAAACACATTAATGCCGAACACGGCATCCCAGTTGGCATCGGTCTGGTGTTTCAGCGTGCCGATGCTGCCGGCAATGCCGGCGTTGTTATAGAGACGGGAGATCGAGTCTGTGATCGTCGCAATTTTATTCGCCAGGGCTTCACACTGTGCTGCATCGGTCAGATCACAGCCAATAAAGTGAACATCGCCCGACAAGGCGTCGGCACTGGTTTTACCCTGGTTGGCATCCCGGTCGACCAGAATAACCCGGTCGCCCCGGGCGACGTGTACTTTGGCCAAAGCGAACCCCAGGCCGTTGGCGCCACCGGTAATGACTGCGGTATTGGGCGTGTTGGACGTCGGCATCAGTGCTTGGCTCCGTAGCGTTTCAGTTCAAGTTTGGCGATGGTGGCGCGGTGCACTTCATCGGGCCCGTCGGCCAGGCGCAACACCCGGCCGCCTGCCCAGAACTCGGCCAGCGGCAGGGCATCGTCAACACCTGCGCCGCCGTGCATCTGAATGGCATCGTCGGCGACGGTCTGCATCAGATTAGCGGCAACCACTTTAATTTGCGCCACTTCCGACAAGGCGCTGCGCACCCCTTCACGGTCAATCAGCTTGGCGGTGTGCAGGCACAGCAGGCGCGCCTGATTGATCGCCATGCGGTGGTTGGCGATTCGCTCCCGGTTGCCACCCAGATCGACCAGCGGCTTGCCAAAGGCCGTGCGCGACAGGCCGCGCTCTATCATCAGTTGTAGCAAACGTTCCGCCGCGCCAATGGCGCGCATGGCATGGTGAATGCGGCCAGGCCCCAACCGCCCCTGGGCAATTTCAAAACCGCCTCCCGGTCCGGCGATCAGGGCTGACTTAGGCAACCGAACATTGTCGAACCGCACCACACCGTGACCGTAAGGCTTGTGCTCATTCCCAAAAACACTCAGCAATCGCTCTACCGTAACACCCGGTGCATGGCGCGGCACCAATACCATTGAATGTTGCTGGTGGCGCGGTGCCGTCGTGCTGCTGCGCCCCATAAAAATCAGCATGTCGCAGTTCGGATGGCCAGCACCAGTGCTCCACCACTTGGTACCGTTGAGCACCACTTCGTCGCCTTCCACCTCGGCAGTGGCTTCCATATTAGTGGCGTCCGACGACGCGACGTCCGGCTCGGTCATGCAGAACGCAGAGCGAATCTCACCTTTCAACAGGGGCGTTAACCACTGCTGTTGCTGGGCCTCACTGCCGTAATGCAGCAGCACCTCCATATTGCCGGTGTCCGGCGCGTTGCAGTTGAATACCTCGGGCGCCAGCAGGCAGCGGCCCATGGCTTCGGCCATAAAGGCATATTCGTAATTGCTGAACCCTTCGGCGGGAACATCCGTCGCGAGGTCCCCCAGGTCGGCGCCGGGCGGCAGGAACAGGTTCCAAAGCCCCGCTGCCCGGTTGCGCTGCTTTATGCCCTCGATCTCGGGCATCAGCTGCCAGCGCCGGTCCGGGTTTTTCATGGCCTCGGCGAAGGGGCGCTCAAGCGGGATGATGTCTTGCTCGACACAGGCCTGCACCCGGGCAAGGGTGTCTTCGGCGTGTTTGGATAAATCGTAGACCATGGCGGTGCTCGTCGGCATAGGGGTTCCTTGCAGTCTAGCCAAGGTCCACGTATAAAAAGAATGAATTCTGTGAATCAAATTCTATAAGCAAGATGAATAGTTGCCGTGAACCTCGATAAGCTCGATCTGAACCTGCTGGTGGTGATGCGGGTGCTGAATGACTGCCGGTCCACCACCCGGGCGGCAGAGATCCTGCACCTTTCCCAGCCGGCCGTCAGTCATGCCCTGAGGCGGCTGCGCCAGCATTTTGATGACCCGGTGTTTGAACGCCGGGGCCGTACGCTGGTGCCTAGCGCCCAGACTCAGCGATTACTTGCCGACACCGACGGCGCCTGGCAGCAACTGACACGGGCTTTGAGCGGGTTGGATCAGTTCGACCCCGGTACGTCGGAGCAGTCGTTTGTGATTGGCCTGAACAACGCCTTCGAGAACGTTATGCTGCCGTCGCTGATGGCACGGGTGGCTGAGCAAGCCCCTGGTGTGCGCATCGCCGGGCAGGCCATTGCGCGGTCGGCGCTGGTCGATGGGCTTGGCCAGGCGCAGCTGGATCTGGCGATCGATGCCTCGGTGCATGTGAGTGAGCAGATAGAGCAGCAAGCTGTCTTGGATTCGGAATACGTGGTGATGGGGCGCCCCGGTCACCCGGCCTTGCAGCAGCCGATCAGCCTCGAGGCTTATCTGGCCAGCCGTCACATTCTGGTATCGCGCCGTGCCGATGGGCCGGGTCTGGAAGATGACTGGCTGCACCGTCACGGTCACCGGCGTGTGCCCGCGCTGCGTTGCCAAAGCCTGTGGACCGCCTGCCAGGTGGTTGCCACTACCGACTACCTGCTCACCGTGCCGCGTTTGTTTTTGCAGCAGGCGCTGAACATTCAGCGTTTCGATGCCGCGGCGTTTCCGCTTTCAGGGTTAGCGTTATCGGTTTATATGTACTGGCACCGGTCGCGCGATGCCGACCCGGC
>DASSWT010000127.1:0-6498 GCA_035704555.1 Saccharospirillum sp.
GGTGCTGTTTCACTGCTAGACTGATCAGGGTAGAGCACGAGTAACCACAGGAGGTTAATTATGTCGAATCGGCGTTTCGGTCAGATCCTTGATCAGTGGGAAGAGCAGCGTCAGCAAAAGCGGGAGCACGTGACAGTGCCCGTTGCGGTAGCTAAAAAGGATCTGGAGCGGTTGCAGGCCCTGGCCGAGGTATATGACCAGCCTGTAGAGTCGATTATGACCGATTTGATTCACGCCGCACTGGCAGAGGTCGAATCCAGCATTCCCTATGTGCCGGGCTCTAAGGTGATTCGCGTCGAAGATGGCGAACCCTGCTACGAAGATGACGGTAAAATGCCCGATTATCTGAATGCGCGGCACCGCGCTGCGCACCCAGAGAACTAATCGGCCAAATTAAGGAAGAAGCACCGTAGAGCCGGTGGTTTTACGGGCTTCCAGGTCGCGGTGTGCCTGAGCAGTGTCTTTCAGGGCATAGGTCTGGTTCACCTGAATCTTGACGATGCCCTTGCTGACCACGTCCAGCAGGCGCTCAGCACCTTCAACCAGTAATTCCCGGGTAGCAATGTGCGTCGCCAGTGTCGGCCGGGTTACATACAGGGAGCCCTTGGGCGCCAGAATACCGGGGCTGAACGGGTCAACCGGGCCGGTGGCATTGCCGTAGGACGCCAGCACGCCGAATGGGCGCAGTGAGTCCAGCGAGGCCATAAAGGTTTCCTTGCCGATGGAATCATAGGCGACGGCTACCCCTTCGCCGTTGGTCAGCTCACGCACACGCTGGGCAATGTCTTCCTTGTTGTAATCGATCACATGGTCACAGCCGTTATCCAGCGCCATTTTGGCCTTGGCTTCACCACCAACACAGCCAATCACCGTCGCGCCAAGATGCTTGGCCCACTGCGTCAGAATCAAGCCCACGCCGCCTACGGCCGCGTAAACCAACAAAGTATCGCCCGCCTTGACCGGGTAGGTGCGGAACAGCAGGTAATGTGCGGTCAGGCCCTTGAGCATCATTGCCGCAGCTGTAGTGTCTTCGATGGAATCCGGCAATTTGATCAGCTTGTCGGCATCGATCAGGCGGGCCTCAGCGTAGGCACCGACGTTCATTGGGTAGGCGACACGGTCACCCACGGTCAGGTCCGTCACACCCTCACCGACGGCCTCTACCACACCAGCAGCTTCCATACCCAAAACAGCTGGGTAGCTCGGCTGCGGGTACAGGCCGGTGCGCATGTAAACATCAATGTAGTTCAAGCCAACGGCCGTCTGTTTCAGGCGTACCTGGCCTTTGGCCGGTTCAGGCAGGGTAATCTCATCCCACTGCAGGGCATCGGGCCCGCCCGGGGTGTGAATGCGGATGGCGTGTGTCATTGGCAGCTCCCAATTTTGTTGAGGTAATTCAATTCGGTGGAACGGTACGACAATTTATCACGAACGGACGCCCAGTGTGTTCCCTGTAAGGGTCACTGCGTTGCCTGTTGAAGCGAAGCGTACTGTATTAACCACCTAATACCCCCTGTTTGCCGGATATTGATAATCTGGTTTCAGTCGCCGTACCTTTCTAACGCCCTGTTCTGAAAGGCGCTGTAAGCGACGACAGACAACACTCCCTACAACACTCTTTACAACAAGAACAGGAGAACCGACATGTCTAAAAAACGCATTCTTATGATCACCGGTGACTACACCGAAGACTACGAAACCATGGTCCCCTTCCAAACCTTGCTGGCCGTAGGCCATCAGGTCGACGCCGTCTGCCCCGAAAAGGCCGCAGGCGACAGCGTCGCCACCGCAATTCACGATTTTGAAGGCGACCAGACCTACAGCGAAAAGCCCGGGCACCGCTTCGCCCTGAACGCCAGTTTTGACGAGATTAAGGTCGAAGACTACGATGCTCTGGTCGTTCCCGGCGGGCGGGCACCCGAGTACCTGCGCCTGAACAAAGACGTACTGGCCATGGTGAAGCACTTTTTCGACGCCAATAAACCGGTCGCCGCTATCTGCCACGGCGCTCAATTGCTTGCTGCTGCCGGTGTTTTGCGCGGCCGCCACTGTTCAGCGTACCCGGCCTGCCGGCCCGAGGTAGAAGCCAGCGGAGCTGACTATGCCGATATCGACGTGACCGATGCGGTAACCGATGGCAACCTGGTAACAGCCCCCGCCTGGCCAGCACATCCGGCCTGGCTGATGCAGTTTATGGCGGTGCTGGATAAACACTGAGAAACAGAGCAGCGGTATCGGGCCGCCGCATTGAACCCTGGCTGTTATAACTCAAGCAGCGGAGTTCGGGTCGGCTAGGTGGCTTTGGCCCGCAACGGGTACCGGGTGAGCCCTTGTGGGGTCGGCGTGGACCCATCCATGGGGCCTAGACCGCAAGATATGAATCCCATCCATGGGATTCACCCTTCGGGCTCGCTGCGCTCATGCTAAAACGCTCCTGGCGTTCTAGTCCCTGTTGCGGACTTCCCCACAAGGGCTCACCCGGCACCCGCCGCTCGTTTCTCCGGCGAACTCCGAAACTTGAGTTATTAGCAATCGGCGTTCAGGACAGCCTGTTTCAATACGGAGGGCTAACCCATGTGTAAATTGTTCATCAAAGCCGACCCCGACCTCTGGGTCAGCACCACTCATTCACTGCGTATAGACGGCATGGTGACCAGCGTTCGGCTGGAAAATTATTTCTGGCAGATTCTGGAACAGATCGCCCAGCGCGATGAAATGAACCGGGCGCAGATGATCACTCGCTTGTACCACGAATCCATCGATGCCGGTCACGACCTGGGGAACTTCACATCCTTCCTGCGTGTCTGTGCGCTACGCTATCTGGCACTGCAACTCTCTGGCGACATACCGGCAAGAGACGACGTAGCGATCGCCACCCTGGATGCCGAGACCATCCTTGCACGCGAAGCCAATGGCCTTCATTAATTACCGTTAATCCGATTTAAAACTCAAACCCCGCGCCTCCAGAGACGATTGGAGGAGCGGGATAGCGCTTGGCCCGACTCCGTGCAAAGCCAGTAGGTCCTGTTCGGAAAACTTCTCCAGATCCTCAGGTACCTGAATACCCGCCTGGGCCAGCGCCCGCTGTGCCGGTGCTGATAATTGAATGAGAAACCCATTGTCGGCAAGCAGGCCTTCCTGCTGGTAATGCTCATAACCCGTCTTAGTCAGTAGCGCCAGTTCGCGGAACAGCGCTGGCTCGGTTCGGGTGAAATTGAAACAGGATTTACCCTGCATCCGTTGCTTCAACTCATCACTCGCCGTTGCCAGAAGCGCTGGCTCAACATAAACCGGCATCAGGTGAAAACTGACGTAGTTTTTCTTGATCTGCACCGCCGCGAAAAACAGAGGCTTTTTGTTTTTCTGGATATAGCGGCTATTCAGGTAGTACTCCGTTACTGTATCGGTGCTGACGGTCATTGAATTGGCATAGGGGACCAGTAAAGCTTTTAGAGCTGAGAATACCGATGTGAATTCTGTTGGATGAGCTGTGGTGGAGGGCATTGTTTATGGTCCTCTTTTCGATGTAATCATCTTCTAATTATTAATAGCTTAAATTTCAGAGTTCGCTCGGAAGACTAGCACCGGGTGCCGGGTATGCCTCTGTGGGGGAGTCCGCAACATGGATGTTGCGGTCTAGGCCCCATGGACGGGTTCACGCCGACCCCACAGAGGCATACCCGGTATCCGGTGCGGGCCATCGCCTCTGAGCCGAACCAAACTCAGAAACTTGAGTTAGTAACGCCTGAGCCCTTCAAACATCTCTTTCACGTAACCGGCCAATGTTTCGCTTGCCGAACCCAGACCACCTCGCCTCAGCAACAGAATCTGATAATCCCCAATGGGCGGTAGGCCGGATTCTGCGCCCAGCCGGGTCAGGGGTGATTTGACCATGCTTGCCGGGAAGGCGGAGACCGCCAAGTCGGCGACCATGGCGGCTTTCTGGCCGGCGCAGTGAATGCTGGTGTAGGCGACGCGGTAGCCAATGCCAGCGTTGTCCAGTGCCTCCAGCGCCATGGCGCGCCAGCAACAGCCGGGCCCAGCGGCGGACCGGCTGACCACCAATCTTTGTCAGCCTACCCGCAGTTCAGAAACCCCGGTTTCCTCAGCACTGTCAGCCGACTGTGCCAGCACCGCCTGGCTGTACCAGTTCACAAAGTTGATCACCCCGAACTCATAGGTTTCGGAGTAGGGGCCGGGCTGGTAAGCAACGGAGTTGATGCCTTGCTGGTTGTGCTCGGCAAGGGTTCTGTCCTGGCGGTTGGTTGCATCCCAGACCTGGCGCAGCCGCTCGGGGTCGTAGTCTATGCCTTCGACGGCGTCTTTGTGCACCAGCCATTTGGTGGTCACACGGGTTTTCTGGGCGCTGATCGGTTGCACCTGGAAAACAATGGCGTGGTCGCTTTGCATGTGGTTCCAGGAGTTGGGCAAATGCAGAATGCGCAGTGACCCCAGTTCCCGGTTCTGAATGCGACCCATGGTTTTCTGGCTACCGGCTTTGCCGTCCATCGTCATCACCTGGGTGCCTTCTTTCAGTGGCATCCGTACCAGCCGGTTTTGCAGGCCGTGTTCAACATGCTTGTGTGGAATACCCTCGGCGTCCCAGGCTTTGGCCTGACGTTCACACAGCGCCTTGAACTCGGGTGTTGCTCGTGGGTCGTTGGTGTCGTCCCATTCGAGCAGGGAGCGCAGTAACTCCGGGTGGGAGCCGGCGCAGTGGTAGCACTCGCGGTTATTTTCAATCACCAGCTTCCAGTTGGCGTCTTCATCGAGATGCGATTCGGCGGCAACTTTAGCGTTTTCCATGTCGTACGGTTCCATGTAGGTCGACAGGGTTTCCAGGTAGGGGTCGATCTCTGGTGCCTCGCCCTCGGCCAGGCAAACATAAATAAAGCCACCGGCGGTTTTACAGTGTGCAGGTTTCAGGCCGAACTGGCTTTTATCGAAGGCATCGCCCATGGCATCACCGGTATAGATCAGGTTGCCTTTCAGGTCGTAAGTCCACTGGTGGTAGGGGCAAGTCAGATTGGCGACCTTGCCTTTGGCACTGGTGCACAGCCGGGAACCGCGATGGCGACAGACGTTGTGAAAGGCGCGTACTTCGCCATCCCGGTCGCGAACCACAAGCACCGGGTTCTGGCCAATATCCACCGTGATGTAATCGCCTTTTCCGGGTAGCTCGCAGGTCATGCCGACGAACAGCCACTGCTTCATAAAGATGGTTTCCATATCGAGCCGGAACATCATCGGGTCGTTATAAAACGCCTGTGGCAGCGATTCATTTCCAGAGCGCTGTTGCAACTGGGTGCGCATGGCCTGTCGGGCCTCGGGCATTGAGGCATAGGTCAGATTGAGCAGGTCGGTTTCGGTCATGGCGCGACTCCTAAGGCAGCGGGGGGCGGGTTCGTCGGGCGAACCTTCGGACAATTGTTGGAATGCTCATTTTCGACACCGCAGCCCTGTCTCATTTGCCCGATTACGACACTTTTTGCTGTTAATTCGACGCCAGGGAGGCTCCTGATAATTACTGTAGAGCCTGCCTGGTGGTTTTTTGAAGCCAGTGGAGGAGTTGATCAATAGCATGTCGCATTTGGTTAACTGGGGGTGGGGGGTTTTGGTAACAATGGTGTCACTTGAAAGTAGCCCCGGATGAGGATTCCCCCCTATGACCCGAAATGTTCAAGCCAGCGAGCCGGCTCCCGCATTCAACCCGCTGAATACTCGCGTGTGGGCCAATGGCCGGCATCAGGTGCGCTGTGTCCGGGTGATTCAGGAAACCTGGGATGTAAAAACCTTCTGCTTCAATGCTGAACAGTCGATCATGTTTTTTTTCAAGCCGGGCCAGTTTGTAACACTGGAACTGGAGATTGATGGCGAACAGGTGTTGCGTTCCTACACCATATCCAGCTCTCCCTCAGTGCCCTACAGCTTTTCGATTACCGTTAAACGGGTGCCTGGTGGGCGGGTGTCGAACTGGCTGCACGACAACCTTAAACAACACGACGAACTGGCGGTGCATGGCCCGGTCGGTAATTTCAATTGCATCGACCATACCGCCGAGAAAGTACTGTTTTTGTCCGGCGGTGTCGGCATTACGCCACTGATGTCGATGGCGCGCTGGTATTTTGACACCAATGCCGATGTCGACATGGCCTTTGTACACAGCGCCCGCACACCGACTGACATCATTTTCCACCGTGAGCTGGAACACATGTGCTCCCGGGTTAGTAACTTTAATCTCAGTGTGATTTGCGAGCGCATTGAGCTGGGACAGGCCTGGAATGGCTATCGCGGTTATCTGGATCTCGCCAAGATGGACATGGTGGCGCCAGACTTCATGCAGCGCCGCATTTTCTGCTGCGGGCCCACGCCTTATATGAGGGCTATTCGTCAGCTGCTTATAAATGCCGGATTCGATATGGATTACTACCACGAAGAATCCTTTGGGGCGACCCCCGCCGAGGCGACTCAGGATGCCCTGGAACAGGCCGAAGTGGC
>DASSWT010000131.1:0-4819 GCA_035704555.1 Saccharospirillum sp.
CCGCCTTCGGATTCAACCGTTCATGAGCCTTGCAGACCCAAACGCCCCACTTTCTGTCAGCCAACTGAACCGCCAGGTTAAATTCCTGCTGGAAACCCAGTATCCGGCAGTGCCGGTGACCGGCGAGCTATCAAACGTCTCACGCCCGGCCTCAGGCCATGTGTATTTCACTCTGAAAGACCAGAACGCCCAGATTCGCTGTGCCTTGTTCAAATCCGTTCTGGCGCGTTCGGCCTACAAGCCCAAAGAAGGCGACCAGGTGCTGCTGCGCGGCAAACTGAGCCTCTATGAGGGCCGGGGCGACTACCAGATTATTGTTTCCAGCATTCAGCCGGAGGGTGAAGGCGCCTTGCAAGCGGCCTTTTTCAAGCTGAAAGAGAAGCTGGAGCGCGAGGGTCTCTTTGCACCCGAACACAAGCAACCCCTCCCAGCGGTCATTCGCCGGGTTGGCATTGTCACTTCCCGCACCGGGGCCGCCCTGCACGATATTCTAACCGTGCTGAAACGGCGCTTTCCGGCCATCAGCGTGATTCTGTATCCGGTGCAGGTACAGGGTGCCGATGCACCCGGGCAAATCATCAGCGCGATTGAGACTGCCAACCGTCTGAATCAGGTCGACGTGTTGATCGTCGGGCGCGGTGGTGGCTCGCTGGAAGATTTGTGGAGCTTTAATGATGAAGCGGTGGCGCGGGCTGTCTTTGCGTCGAAACTGCCCATTGTCTCAGCCGTTGGCCATGAGGTGGATGTCTCGATCAGTGATTTTGTGGCCGATGTGCGGGCGGCTACCCCCTCGCAGGCTGCTGAACTGGTCAGCCCGGATCAGGCGGACCTCTATTCGCTGATTAACCACCGGCGCGATCAACTGGTCCGGCGTTGGCTGAGCATCAGCCAGACAGCACAACAGCGGTTATCGCACTTACGCCAACGCCTGCGGGACCCGGGCACCCTGCTGCGTGAATGGCAGCAACGGCTCGACGACCGCGAACGGCGCCTGGTACACGCCCTGCACAACCAGCAGCGGTTGCGCCTGCAGCGTTTCGAGTCACTGGAAAAACGCCTGCACCGGGCCAGCCCGCTGGCGCGGCTGAAAACCGATCAGCAGCGACTGGGCCAATGGCGCCAGCGCTTGCAGCGGCTTGGGTATGAGCAGATCAAACCGAGACGTCAGCAACTGGCCTCCCTAGCGGGCCAGTTAAATACCCTGTCACCGCTGAATACGCTGGAACGCGGCTACAGCATTACCCGAACTGAAGATGGCCAGGTTATTCAACAGGCCAGTCAGACCAAGGCTGGGGATCGGATAACCACCCTGTTGCGTGATGGTACTTTGACCAGTCTGGTGGAATAGGCTTGTGTTCACCGGCTGGGATGCTCCCTGTCGCCCAGGGGACTGACCTCCTACGATGTGGTGGGTTTTAATCTCTTGTAGGAAGCCAGTCCTCTGGGTGACGGGGAGAATAACAAACCACAGAAACCAACCCAGCAGCCATCAACCGCCCCTAATACCCCGTCATCTCCAAATACCCAACACCTCCAGAATCGCCTTCAACCCTAACCGGCCCCTCCCAATAGGGCACCAGCGTAGCCAGCCAGCTGTCGGGTTCGCGCGCCTGTACTGTCCAGCGGGCATCCTGACCGGGCAGTTCAATTTGCCAGACCAGTGGCAGAGTTTTTCGGGCGTCTTCGTCCGGGCCAACAACCACCTCACCCCACTCAAGCGGTTTAATCACCAACTCACCTTCATCCAGTGACCGTGACTGGCCGTCAGCATCGATCCAGGTACCCCGTACATAGGGCTCGGCTTTTTCCTGGCGCAGATGGAAGGCCATCAGCGAGGTGCCATCGTCAAACTGAAGCGAGAACCAGTCCCACCCTAACTGGTCCGAAGCCAGTGGCTGGGAGCTCCATTCGCGGTCGAGCCAGCCTTCGCCGGACACCGGGATTGAGGTGCCATCAACAGTAATGTCGCCGGTAATCTGCAACCGCGGCTGACTGTAGTAGTAACTGCCCTGCCCCTGGCCGGATTTCTGGCTGAAGCCATTGTCGCCATGCAGCACCCAGGGGGTATCTGCCTGCCACTCCAGTTGGAGCCTGATGTCGTTTACCGTGCTGGTCAGGCTACCCGGCACCGGTGATTCCGCTGTGCCGAGCAGTCGCCAGTCATCCAGCCAGGCATCGAACTGGCCTGTATTAGTCAATTCAACGCCTGCCTGGCCTATTCCGCCGCGGGCGAACCGCTCTTCGTACTGGTGGCCTTCAGGCGTGTGAATGGCTGAATGCGCCATCCACATCTGGTTGCTGGTCCAGCCGGCGGCATCGCTGTCTGGCCGCAGTGCGGTTCGAAACAGAGTCCAGTGCACGCCGTAGGCCTGGCCATTGGCGTCGGTCAGGTTGGCGGTCAGGTACCACCATTCAATGCGGTAATCCGGGTGGGCCAGGTGGTCTTCGGGAAAGCGGATTGGCTGGCCGGGTTGGGCGGTTTGGTAGCCCTCGCCACTGGCCCGCATGATATCGAGTGCGGCACCGGGATCGGCATCCCGGTTTTCAGCCTGGGCCGTATTCATGAAACTACTCAGAACCAGGGAGACAGCTAGTAGTGTTTGTACCCTCATGCAGCGTCCTCCCCCAGGTGTTTCAGCGCCTGTGGCAACCTCAGGCGCACTTGCAGTGCACTGATGGTGAAAGTCACGCCTGCCACCACCAGGGTTAGCCAGAACAGGGTTATGGCCGGCTCAAAGCGCCAGATCAGCGGCATGGTCCAGCCGAAACTCAGCACATTCAGATCATAGATCAGCAAGCCAGCCAGCAAGGTGCCGAGCGGAATCGACAGCAACCAGGTCAGCAATAACCCAATGCCAAGCGGCAGGCCCGCGATCAGCAGCCACTCACGGTTGCTGACGCCCATGCTGCGCCAGTGGGCGTAGCTCGGCAGGCGTTGCTGGTGAATCGCCAGCAGCGAGGCCAGCAAGGCGATGCCGGCGACGGTAAAGGTGAGGGCATTAATCGCGGCGGTCATGGCGAAGGTGCGATCAAACACCCGCAGCGAAATGGCCAGAACGTCGTCACGCCGCGTCCAGTCGCCCGGGCGGGCACCGGCTTCGAGCAAGGCAGCTTCGGCCTGAGCCAGGGCGTTATCCTTTTCGCTGAGCCAGAGACCAAGGCCTTGTTCGCCAGCCGCTGGCCAGAGCTCGGCCACACGTTCGTAAGGCAGGTAGAACTGGTAGGTCGGGTTGCCGTAGTCGTGGTAGAACCCGACCACTTCGAACGCAACTCTCTGCCCCTGAACCGGTAAATGAATGGTATCGCCCAACTCAATGCCGGCGAGATAACGCACCTGCTCGTTGGCAAAAATAACGCCGGGGTCACCTTTAAACCAGGCGCTGGCCCGGTCGGTTTCAGCCGCCAGTGGCAGAGCCCGGGTATCAGAGGTTTCGGTATTCAGCCCGCGAATCTGGGTCGGCCGGTTTTGCCAGCGTACTGTTAAGCCGTTGCGGCGGTGCGATTCGACCAGCCAGTCGCCGGGGTTAGCCAGCAGGTCGTCAATATCCAGAGTGTCGCTTTGCACAAACAGATCGGCGGCCAGGCGCTGCTGCAGCCAATCGCTGAGCGAGGTGCGGAAGGAATCGACCAGAGAATCGACGCCAAAATTGGCGGTCAGCGCCAATAACAGCGCCATCAGCGCGGTGCGCAGGGTGCCCAGTTGCGCCAAGCCTTCACCACAGGCCCAGTTAAGGCGCCAGGCAGACTCGGGCAATGCCCGTTGCAACCCTCGCAAAACAAGAGCAACAACCCAGGGCAAAACCCCGGCACCGGCAAACAGTATGAGTGCCAGCACCGTGAACCCCATGGCAATCGAGGTCAGTTGGAAATACAGCACCGCTGCCAGCAACGCCAGCAGCAAACTGCCCCACAACAGGCGATTGCGTGCGCGGGCATCCTGCTGCCACTGGGCCGGTTCATCGCGCTGATCCTGAAGGGAGCGCTGCGCCTGTCGCCACAGCGGCCAGGCTAGGGCGAGCACCAGCCCGGCTGAGGTTAATAGCCAGGCCTGCACGACCGTCGCCGGTTGTACCAGCAGGCGGTAGCCCAGCACGGCACCGTAGAGGTTTTGCAGCGTTGAGGCGACCGAGGGCAACAGTAATTGGCTAAGCCCATACCCTAACAGCAGCCCGCCGACCGTACCGATCAGGCTCATCACCAGGGTTTCCAGCGCAATGGCCGCCAGCAGCAGGCGATGGCTAACGCCAAGTTCACGCAATGTCGTTAGCGTATGACGGCGGGCGCTGAGTGAAAAACGTACCGCATTGAAGACGATGAACAGCCCCACCGCGAATGACAGTAAACTCATCGCCGCCAGTTGGGTGTGCAGGCTTTGGGTCAGTTCGGTGAGATCCAACCGTTGCCGGTTGGCCACCAGCGTCAGCTGCGGGTTCAGCGACACCAGGTCGGCTCTGAGCTCATCTGCAGCCTCACTGGTCAAGTCGGCGACGACCAGATAACTGAGCCGGGATCTGTCGAGCAGCGTCAGCGCTGCACCCACATCCATAAAGGCGCGCAAGCCTTGTTGTTCGCGACTAAAGATTCGGGCGGGTGGTAATTCTGCGCCGGAGTTTAACCTCAACCGGTCGCCATTCTGTAGGCCAAGCTGTTGCGCCAGGGTCTCAGGGAACCAGGCCTCAAAGGGCGGCGTTACCAACCGCATCCAGCCACCTTCGGGCAGCCCTGAGGACCCGGCTATCTCATCACCCGGCAATACCAGCAGATCGGTGGCGATCAGGTTAACCACGCCCTGGTCGGCCGTGGTCAGGCGTTGCTCCAG
>DASSWT010000155.1:0-23161 GCA_035704555.1 Saccharospirillum sp.
CCTCGTCTGGCTGGATATTCCGGTCCTGGATCTTGATCGCGCCATTGCGTTTTATCAGGCTGTATTGGACTGGACACTGGACGATCAGCGCCCCCATGCCCAGATGGCCGTCTTTCGCCACAGCAAGGGAGCGGTCGCCGCTGCGCTGATTCAGCAAACCTCGGCACCCGGCGGGGTTGGCCCGCTGCCCTATTTCAATTGCCACGGCAGACTCGCACTTGCTCTGGAACAGGTCGAGCGTTGCGGGGGCCGAATTGAACAAAATATTCACCCTCTGACACCCTTTGGTCACCGCGCTGTCATCCGTGACAGTGAAGGTAACCGGGTAGCACTGCATAGCATGGCGGTGAACTGACTATGTGCCTGTGCGTTTTTCACCATCGCCCCGGTCATGAATGGCCGCTGTTGCTGGTCGCCAACCGCGATGAGTTTCTGGATCGGCTGGCCGAAGCTATGCACTGGTGGGACCAGACAGAGCATCCTGCCGCTCCGGTACTGGCCGGGCGCGATCTGAAAGCCGGGGGCACCTGGCTGGCAACCGACCCTGCAGGGCGCATAGCGCTGCTCACCAACATTCGCCCCGGGCATCTGGGGCATACCGGCTCACGCAGCCGTGGCGAGCTGCCACTGGCGTTTTTACAACAGCCGCACAGCATCACCCGCTTTCATCAATCCGTGTTGCCGACTATCGACGAGTATGGCGGGTTTAATCTGGTACTGTTTGATCCAAAGGGATTGTCCGATGCGCAGGGGTTGTTCTGGTTCAGCTCAGACCACCCGCAGGGCCAGTGGCTGACACCGGGAATTCACGGTCTCAGCAACGATGCGCTGGATACTCCCTGGCCCAAAGTAAGGCTGGCCCGCGAACAAATGGCCGAACACCACCAGCAATTGGAAGTGACACCCTGGCTACCGGCTGACCTGGCGAGAACCCCGATACTCGCGGACCCCCAGCCCCAACCCGACAACCACCTGCCCGATACCGGCGTTCCACTGGACTGGGAACGCACCCTCTCAGCCCAGACGATAACCTCGGAACGCTACGGAAGCCGGTGCCGCACCTGGATAGCCGTACACCGCAGTGGCCTGATGCAAGTCGGCGAGGCGCAGTTGAACCCCGATGGCACTCTGGACGAACCCCGGCTATTTTCCTGGCAGGTTTAGACCGTTGAATTGCTCAAGGATTGTCAGGTACGCCTACCACCGCATCTTATTACTCAAGTTTCGCAGTTTGCTGAGAATACTAGCGCCGGGTGCCGGGTATGCCTCTGTGGGGAAGTCCGCAACATGGATGTTGCGGTCTAGGCTCCATGGACGGATCTACGCCGACCCCACAGAGGCATACCCGGTATCCGGTGCGGGCCAATGCCATAGAAGTGGACCGAACTCCGAAACTTGAGTTATTACAGCCTGCGATGTTCCTGGGTGGGCATTTTCAGGCGGATCTCTTCGACCCGGTCCAGATCGGTGTCGATGGTTACCCCTTGCTCACCCTCTGCCACGCCTTCAACTTCACCCCAGGGGTCAACCACCAGGCTGTGGCCCCAGGTGCGGCGTTTTTCGTCATGCTGCCCACCCTGATTGGCGGCGACGACATAACTGGCATTCTCAATCGCCCGGGCCCGGCACAACACTTCCCAGTGCGCCTTGCCGGTTGACCAGGTGAAGGCCGAGGGAATCACGAAGGTGTCCACTCCCCGGTTGCGTTGCAGCCGGTAGAGTTCAGGAAAACGCAGGTCGTAACACACACTCAGCCCCCAATGACCCCAGGGGGTTTTAACGGTGACCACATCCTGTCCGGGCTGATAATGATCCGACTCGCGATACTGAGCCTGGGCATCACTCACGGCTGCATCAAACAAATGGATTTTATCGTAATGCGCCCGCACGTCGCCCTGATCGTCCAGTACGTGCAAGCGGGCTCTCGGTTTTGTTTCACCTGGCATCAGCACGGGCACCGTGCCAGCGACAATCCAAAGCCCATGACGGCAAGCTGCCTCACGCAAGAGTTGGCCGACCGGCCCGGTGAAATCGGTCTCATCGGCCGCCAGTTCCCGCGCTACACCGCCACCGAAAACAGCAAACATTTCGGGCAATTGAACGGCATCGGCACCCGCCTCAGCTGCAGCGTGCAAGTGCCGGTCTACCTGTTCGAGGTTATCATCGAGATAACGGGTACTGATCATCTGTGCCAGATACCACTTCATATACAGACTCCTGTCAGCGACGAAACCCAATCATGGCGAGCTTCAGGGCGAACCCGGACTGCCGGGGTTCGTCGGTACCACATTACGCAGCCGGTCACCGACGCTGGGGCTCAATGAACTGCCGGTATTGTTGTCAAACACACGATAGAAGCGCAACTCCGGATCCTCAAGCGAGCCGGTAACGTGCATCCGCGCGGAACTCAATCGCTCCAGCTCGTTGTTGAACACCCGCTCGGTCACATAGATGGCCGCAGCCGCCTGAGGTGTGACACCGGCCAGCAAAGCCACCAATGGAAAGGTGCTCGACAGCGGTACCGTCATCACCATATCGACATCCAGCACATCCCGAACCAGATCGGCATCGCCACTGAAGCGAAACTTGGTCGAGGGCCCGTCGATCAGTAAATGATCGCCTACCCGGGCAAACCCCCGGTCGAACAATAACTCCCCTTCGATGACATCGTAACTGATGCCGTCGCGAATCAGATCGGAGAAATCGAGTGCCAAACGACGTAAAACCCGTGTGAAATTCAACAAGCCCACCAGTTTCACGCCTTCGTATTCATCCAGCTCCAGAATCGATCCGTTGGTCAGGCGCAATTCAATTCGACCGCGAAGTCGTTCAAAATCAAAATAGGCAGGCGTGCCCGGCCATTCGAAATCCAGATCAAACTGCCCTGTCCGGCTTTCGAGCACGGGGGCATAGCCCCAGCTTCGCAGTACACTCAGAATGTTGCCGGTTCGCACCTGGCCCTGGAACGCCGTGCGGTGCTGGTTGTCCAGATATCGCCAGGTCAGCTCGCCTTCCAGGCGCGCCTCGGGCATTTCGACTCTCAGATTCTGCAGCACCGCACTGTCATCCTGACGCCGGACCTCGGCGCGCCAACTGCCCATATCACGACCGTCGATGGACAGCCGGGCAA
This sequence comes from Saccharospirillum sp., assembly GCA_035704555.1. Classification (GTDB taxonomy): domain Bacteria; phylum Pseudomonadota; class Gammaproteobacteria; order Pseudomonadales; family Natronospirillaceae; genus Saccharospirillum. The sequence goes on from DASSWT010000155.1 coordinate 3,131, forward strand.
TCTGAATATTCGCATCGGGCAGCTCATCCGGTCGCAACATTGCCAAAGGATCCGGCTCTGGAGCGCTGTTGGCATTATTCTCCGGTGAGGGTTCTGTGCTCTGGGCAGTCCGGTTGATATTCACAAAGTCGAAATCGGCAAAGTGCGGGTCCCCATTGAAGGGCAGCAAGACCCGGCCACTCAGCTCCCGTGCTTCCAGCGTTGCCAGCCAACCTTCTTCACCACTGAGTACCTGTACCCGTGGTTGTGTCCAGTTCATTCCCTGGCTGCGCCACAGCGCACCGCGCAGGTTAATTTCGCGGACCAGGCGCGAGCCGGCTTCAGATCCGAGCTCAGCGAGCGGTGATTCAGCATCCTGATAAAAACGTCCTACCCGCTGCAGGGCCTCACGCCACTGATCAATATTCGCTTCAGGCAACAGAGCATCGACATAGACGCCTGAACGTTCACGAGGCTCCAGCGGCGTATTGAGCGCGACGGTTCCGGATTCCAGCTGGTTGTCGGGTGAGAGATCGAAGGTCCATTCAAGCACCTCGTTATACTGGCCGGTAATGTTGAGCCTGTCGTTGCTGGCAAACACCAGGTTCAGCGCCAGTGGGCGTGCCTGCCCGGCCTGCTTGCCCAGCGCACCCGGCAATGTCAACGGCAGATTGACCAGATCCGACTGCAGCGCAATGCGGGTCTGCTCAGATAGAAAGTCCAGTTGGGCCTCTGTTGCTACCCGGTAAGGCTGGCTGGCCAGCCAGGGGTCACCCAACCATCGACCCCAGGCATCCAGCGGGGTATCACCCGAGACCCTGAGGCTGACCCGGGTCTCCTCGCCGCCGAGTTCCGAGGTGAGCTGGGCCCGGTGTTCTACACCAAAGAGGCGTCCGTCGATACGGTTAGCATAGAGACCCTGGCTGGCGTTGTAGCCGATGTCACCGCTGATGTCCGACACCTGAAGATCCGGCTCGGCCAGATCCAGCGTGCCGTTTTCCAGTCGGCTGTTGAGGGCGATGTCGATCGGCGCCCCGGTCAACGGTACGTTCAGATTCAGCGTTGCTTTGGTCGAACCGGACATTGACCAGTCGCTGACCACATCAGCCGCCAGAAAATCGAGTGGCCCGTCTTGTTTGAACAGCGCCAGCGCCTGGCCGGCATCAGCCGCAACGTCGAGGTCGATCAACAACCGCTGCTCGGCAAAGGGCAACCGCAACTGACCGGTGCGCAATGCGATGCCGTTCAGGTCACCCGCATCCGCCTCAACCTGCAAGTCGTCAAGCGACAGCCTGACCTGACCCGCCCCGCTGGTTATGGCGGGCCAGTCATCATTGAACCGAACCTCAGCTTCATCGAAATCCGCTACCAGGGCCAGCCCGCTGTCGGTCATGCGGCCACGGCGAAACCCGGAGACGAAGGAGAAATCCAGATCAGACAAGCGGGCCGATGCAATGTTGTCCAGAATCCAGGATTTGGCCTGGGCCGGCAGTCGTTTGTCTGGCGTCAGTCGCTTGGCCCAGCCTGCATTGGTTTCATCCGTCGCCACGGCCAGCCGAAAACCGACTTCGCGCGCATCGGCGGCGACATCACCGCCATTCACCAGATCCACCCGCCAGTGACCGGTTAGGGGTTGCGCCGACAGGCCGGCGGCACGCTGCGCGGCATCGGGTGCGATGGCCGCCTGATGACGCCCTTCCAGCTGCACACCGGCACCGGGTGACCAGCGGATATCCAATTGACCACTGATGCGCTCAAACAAAAACGGTTGCCGGTAAATGGCCGGCAACTCGAACTCAACGTCGGTGTTGTCAAAGCTCAACCGCGCGGTCGATCCCTCAGCCCGAACATCACCACTGATCCCACTCAGGCCTGGAATGCCCGAATAGGGTTGCATCTGCACCCCGCTCACTTCAGCCGTCATTCTCAGCGAGTCGGGCTGGCCAATGCGATAGGAGATCTTGCCCTGGTTAACACTCGCCTGCGGAAACGCCTGATCCCAGTAACCGCTGCCGTCATTCAACGCCAGATAGGCACTGATAGGTGCCAGTGGCAGTTGGTCCCATTGCACCTGCCACTGCGACTGCCGCTGACTTGCACGGGCGATAAACTCCCCCTGAGCCTCAGTTTCGTCCGCGCCGGAGCGTTCCAGGTCGTGGGAGAAATGGTGAACCCAGAGATCCGTGCCTGCGCTGGTCCGCTCAGCGAACAGTTCCATATCCAGATTACGCACGGCCATCGACGAACGGCCACCGGTAAAGCGGGTCACCGGGCTCTGTAAGCGGGCCTGTACCGACTGCCACTGGTCACGCGTCAGGCTGACCCAGTATTCACCCGCAAGCATGGCCTCGCCCAAGCCCGGCAGTCGCTCCTGCAGCCAGGGCGCCATATCAAAGGCGCCGTGCTGGGCATACAGGTTTACTTCATATTGTTCGTTGCGGCGGCTGCTTTCCAGCTGCAATTCGATAGGGACCGTCAATCCCTCAACGTTGACACTGGCCTGGGCGCGCATCCAGTTGTCGTCGCCGAGGCCGGTCAGCTGGGCCGACTCCATGTCGACGGTCATTTCCGGCAATTTAAGGGGTTCGACGTGCAGAGCCATGTCGGTGAAACGGACTTCCCGCTGCTGGCGAATCAGGGCGATTACCTGCTCAAGCGACATGTCAGAGGGGTTGGCTCGGCCGGCCCCGACGCCCATGCCGGCGAAAGACCAGCCCTGTTCTGTCTGGATCATGTTGGCTTCAAATCCGGTCAGTTCAAATCGTTTAAACACCGGCGACAGCGTCACCAGCGACTGAATCAGCGCCGGTTCGAGCAACATTCGGTCGACGCTGAGGGTAGAGCTGATACGAACGTCTTCAGCGATCAATATGGGGTTAAACTGGCTCCACTCACCGGTGAGGCTGCCGATGGTGACAGACGCATCGAGGCGATCGCTGAGCATCAGCGCCAGTTCCGCGTTATACCGTTCGATCTGCGGGAAGAACTGACGGCCAAGCGCCAGGTAGGCGGCCACCAGTAAAATCCAGAACGCACCGATCTTCAGCAACACCGTGCCCAGTGCTTTAATCAAGCGATACCCGGCCATGGATCAGCGCTTCAGCGCAGCGGATGCCGTGCAGCCGACAAGGCCATGGCCCACCGCTGGTATCGGTCCGGATGCCGGTCTACTGCAAAATGACATCAAACTGTTCCTGGCTGTACATGGGTTCAACCTGAAACCGAATCGGCTTGCCGATAAATTCCTCCAGATCGGCCAGGTTGGACGATTCTTCATCCAGCAGGCGATCAACCACTTCCTGCGACGCCAGTACCAGATACTGGTCGTTATTGTAGGCACGCTCTTCACGCAGAATTTCCCGGAATACTTCATAGCAGACGGTCTGCGGTGTTTTAACCCGGCCGCGACCGTTACACACCGAACAGGTCTCTGTCATCATGTGCTCCAGGCTTTCCCGGGTGCGCTTGCGCGTCATTTCGACCAGGCCGAGATCGGACACACCGGTCAGCTTACTTTTCGCGTGGTCTTTCTCCAGGTACTTTTCCAGCATGCGCAACACCTGGCGCTGGTGTTCTGGGTCATCCATGTCGATAAAATCGATGATGATAATGCCACCCAGATTGCGCAACCGAAGTTGCCGTACGATCGTTGTAACCGCCTCCAGGTTGGTCTTGAAAATCGTTTCTTCCAGATTGCGGTGGCCCACAAAAGCTCCGGTGTTCACATCCACCGTTGTCATCGCTTCGGTCTGGTCGATTATCAGGTAGCCACCCGACTTCAGTTCAACTTTACGCCCCAGGGCGCGCCGAATTTCATCCTCGACCGCAAAGAGATCGAAAATCGGCCGTTCGCCCGGGTAATACTCAAACACCGGCTCGACTTCGGGCGTGTATTTGCGCACAAAGTCGATCACCTTGGTGTAAGTCTCTTTCGAATCAATGCGTATTTTCTCGACATCGGCACGCACCAGATCGCGGGCCACCCGCAGGTAAAGCGGCAGGTCTTCGTAAATGGTGGCCGGCCCCGGGGTCTCCACAATGCGCTCGCCCAACACCCGGAACACGCGCTTCAAATAGTTCAGATCCGACTGGATTTCCTGTTCACCAATGCCTTCTGCGGCGGTACGCAGAATGTAGCCGCCTTTCTCAATTCCCTCGTCCGCCTTCACTTTCAGGACCAGGGCCTTTAACCGATCGCGCTCCTCTTCACCGTCTATACGCTGGGATACACCGATGTGATTGGAATCCGGCATGTACACCAGATAACGCGACGGAATCGACAAATGGGTGGTCAGCCGGGCGCCTTTGGTGCCAATGGGGTCTTTAATCACTTGTACCGTGATCGACTCACCTTCACGCACCAGAGACTGAATGGACTTCTGCGCCTCCGTTTCACGCTTGGGCTGATCAAAATCAGACGCATGAATAAAGGCAGCGCGCTCCAGTCCAATATCCACAAAAGCCGCCTGCATGCCAGGTAACACCCGCACGACTTTGCCGCGGTAAATATTGCCGACAATCCCGCGCGTTTGTTCGCGCTCGATGAAAATTTCCTGAACGGCCCCGTTTTCGACAACGGCCACCCGGGTCTCCATCGGCGTTACGTTTACCAAAATTTCTGAATTCATAGTCGAGCCTGTTCGAACCCTTCAATTCAAGCGCTGGCGCAGTGCTGATGCCCCAGGCTCATGCTGTGTGGCCGCTCTGCCCAGTCCGTTCACCCCGAAACCAGGAGCACTAGCGACGGTTCAGACCGATAGCAGGGCGCCATCCCAGAGTACGACACCCCTGCGGGTCAATAACTGGGCCGTTTCGCGCAGTGGTAGACCTACAATAGCAGAATAGCTGCCTTCAATCCGCTTGATAAAAACCGACGCCAACCCCTGAACCGCATATCCACCGGCTTTGTCGCAGGGTTCACCGGTTTCCCAGTAAGCCCGGGCCTGTTCGGGCATCACCTCGGCAAAGACCACGCGCGAGGTGACCACCTCGACCTCCACCTGGTCATGACTGGCCAACGCTACGGCCGTCATGACGTCGTGTGCCTGCCCCGACAGCCGCTCCATCATGTCGAGAAAGTCATCCCGATCGCGGGGTTTGCCGAGAATGTCCCGCTCAACCACCACGGCGGTATCAGACCCCAGCACCAGCGCACCGGACTCACCCCGGCCAGCCAGTAAAGCCAACCCTGCCGCGGCTTTTTCCCGGGCCAGGCGGCTGACGTAGTCGGCTGCACTTTCCAGCGATTGCATGCGCTCATCGATATCGATCGGCAAAACGGAAAATTCAACACCCAAACCACTCAGTAACTCACGTCGGCGGGGTGACTGTGAAGCCAGATACAGGGCCATAGCGACTCCTTGCAAAAAAAATGAGACCTGAAACGGGAAACCGGCCGGTGCTTTCGGGCATCTCTGCCGCAGTGAAGGCGGGGCGCTTTATTGAACCCGGAACTTTAACTGCAACGCCCGCAGAACCACATACACCCAGGGCCAAAGCAAGGCACTCACCAGCGACGGCAACAAATGCATGTCACCGGTAATGCCCGACCCCAGAAAATCACGACACCATTGCACCAGCAACTGGCTGATGGCAATGATCAAAAATACCACCAGCGCCTGCTGCAAAATCGGGTACATGCGCAACCGCTGGTGCAATAGCAAAACCAGATACACCAGCCCGCTGTAGGCCAAAGCAAAAATGCCAAGGTAGGTACCCAGCACCACATCCTGAAGCAGGCCGACGCAAAAGCCTACGGTAATGCCCACCCGGTCGGGCAACACCAGAACCCAGAAAATCAGGAACAACCCAACCCAGTCTGGCCGGGCCAGGGCGATCATCTGCGGCAGGGGCACCGCCGCGAGCAAATAGGCGATAAAAAAACTGAGGGCGATGACCCAGAGGCCTTTGGCGGGTTTGGCTTTCATTCCGGCTCCCGCTTGAATATCAGCAACAGGTTGCGGCTGCGCGACAGCTCAGCCATAGGTCTGGCACGAATGGTCGCAAACGGCTCGCCGGTATCGTACTCGATGGCACGCACTTCAGCGACCGGATACCCCTCAGGGAAACGCCCGGCGAGGCCAGAGGTAATCAGCAGATCACCAATCTGAACATCGGCCGTACTGGGCACAAATTCCATCTCCAGCACGTTCAGGTCTCCGGTGCCCACCACAATGCTGCGCATGCCGTTGCGGTTAATTTGCACCGGGACAGCGTGGTTGGCGTCCGCCACCATCAACACGCGTGAGGTCAGGGAATTAACCTGAATCACCTGCCCAAAGAGCCCGGTGGCGTCCAGCACAGCCTGGCCGACATAGACGCCGTCCTGGGCGCCGCGGTTGATGATCACCTGATGGGTAAAGGGGTCCGGGTCGACGCTGAGCAATTCAGCGGTCAGATAATCCGCCTCGAACCGGGGCGTGGCATCCAGCAGGCGGCGCAGGCGCTCGTTCTCAGCTTCAAGCACAGCGAGCCGCTGCGCCTGCTGCCGAAGCACCAGCACCTGGTTATTGAGGGAACGATTGTCTGCGATCAACTCATCGCGCTCGGCGAAGGTTCGGCTGGACCACTCCACCATATCGGTCGGCAGGCTGATCAGAGATTGCACGGGAGATACCAGATAAGACAGGGTCTGTCGCAAATAATCGACCTGGGTGTAGCGGGCATCCAGAGCCATCAGCGCGACAGAGACCACCACAGCTACCAGAAGACGATAACCGTGTTGTGGACCGGCAGAAAACAGCGCTTTGATGACAGACTCTCCTATGAAATGCGGGTCGCAAGAACGATGCAGTCAGGCCGGAATTAAGCCAGCCCGGCCTGCATACGACCATTATTCACTGAAAAAGTCGAACACGCGTTCATCCATCATTTCCAGTGCTCGGCCGCCGCCACGGGCCACACAAGTCAGCGGATCATCGGCGACCAGCACCGGCAAGCCAGTCTCCTCGCTCAGCAACTTGTCGATGTCACGCAGTAGGGCACCACCACCGGTCAATACCAGGCCCCGTTCGGCGATGTCGGACGCCAGTTCAGGAGGGGTTTGTTCAAGGGCGCTTTTAACCGCCTGAACAATGGCCGACAGGCTTTCCTGCAAGGCTTCCAGCACTTCATTTGAATTCAGGGTAAAGCTGCGCGGTATGCCCTCGGCCAGGTTACGACCGCGAACATCGATTTCGCGTATTTCGGTACCCGGGTAGGCACAGCCGATCTCGATCTTGATGCGCTCAGCGGTGGCTTCACCGATCAGCGAGCCGTAATTGCGGCGAATGTAAGCAACAATGGCTTCATCGAAACGGTCACCACCGACCCGAACGGATTCGGCATAGACCACGCCATTGAGTGAAATAACCGCAATTTCCGTGGTACCACCGCCGATGTCCACCACCATGGAACCACGCGCTTCTTCGACTGGCAGACCCGCACCAATGGCAGCAGCCATGGGCTCTTCAACCAGAAAGACTTCCCGGGCGCCAGCGCCGAAGGCCGATTCGCGAATCGCCTTGCGCTCAACCTGGGTCGACTTGCAGGGCACGCAAATCAGCACGCGCGGGCTCGGTGCAAACCAGCTGTTTTCATGAACCTTGGCGATAAAATGCTGCAGCATTTTTTCGGTGACGTGAAAGTCGGCGATAACACCGTCTTTCAGCGGGCGAATGGCCTGAATGCTGCCCGGCGTACGGCCCAGCATGCGCTTGGCCTCTTCACCGACGGCGGCAACGGTCTTCTGGTTACCGGTCAGGCGCACGGCCACAACCGACGGTTCATTCAAGACGATATCCCGATCGCGTACGTAAATCAGTGTATTTGCAGTACCCAGGTCAATCGACAAGTCGCTTGAAAAAAGTCCCCGAATCTTTTTAAACATTTTTTGATGATTCCAATTCAGATGGGTGTGGTAAAAGAGGGTATGGGAAACCGGCTACAGGATTTCCTGATGACAACCCAATAAATCCACACTATTAAAGCCATGACACAGCCCGGCAATGTAACAATGGCAGGGATTTTGGGCAAGCTGTAAATATGGTAACTTACGCCCTATCAATGATTTATTGGGTAGAGTTAAAGCTTAATTACACTTGGATGTGAACTGAACACTGGTGCGAATTCGCACGTTTGAATCGCAACGGTCGTCATTTCAGGTTTTCAGGTGCGCCTTTGACCCCGCCCGCCCGACTGAACCAGATTCGTCGCCCACCCGTCTGTCCTGCTGAAGCAGCGTGTAAAGCCCTCTTCGGTGATGTCGGTCAGCGCGCTGGTCCTTATATAAAGCCCAAGGAGATCCACAACCATGAGCCTAGACCGCTCCCAGGTGGAAAATGTTGCCCAACTGGCCCGCCTGCAGGTCAGTGAAGACGCCATGCCCGAGACGGTGGCCAGCCTGTCGAGCATTCTCGACCTGGCCGACCAGCTGCAAAAAGTCGATACCGAAGGCGTCGCCCCCTTGTCCAACCCGCTGGATGCCACGGCACGGCTGCGCCCGGACGAGGTCACCGAACGCAATCAGCGTGATGCCTATCAGGCAATCGCACCGAGCGCGACCGACGGCCTGTACCTTGTTCCCAAAGTCATAGAGTGAGCCGGACCCAAGATGCTAGATAAAACACTGAAACAGCTTGCCACCGGCCTGGCCCAGGGTGAATTCAGCAGCGTTGAACTGACGCAGGCTTACCTTGAGCGCATCCGGTCGCACAATGCCGACCTCAACGCCTACATTACCGTCACTGACGAGGTCGCCCTGGCTCAGGCAGCCATGGCGGACGAGCACCGTGCCGCCGGCAATGCCGGCCCGCTGACCGGGCTGCCCATCGCGCATAAAGATATTTTCTGTACCCAGGGGGTGCGCACCTCCTGCGGCTCGCGCATGCTCGACAACTTCATTGCGCCCTATGAATCCACGGTAACGGCCCGCCTGACCGGCGCTGGCGCCGTCATGCTGGGCAAAACCAACCTCGATGAGTTCGCCATGGGCTCCTCGACCGAATCCAGCTACTACGGCCCCACCCGTAATCCCTGGAACCGGGATACCGTGCCCGGCGGTTCGTCCGGTGGTTCGGCAACCGCGGTAGCGGCTCGTATGGCCGCTGCGGCCACCGGCACCGATACCGGCGGTTCCATCCGCCAGCCGGCGGCCTTTACTGGCATTACCGGTCTGAAGCCAACTTACGGCCGGGTATCGCGCTGGGGCATGGTGGCCTACGGCTCGTCCCTAGACTGTGGCGGCCCGATGACCCAGACCGCCGAAGACGCCGCACTGATGCTCAACGCCATCGCCGGTTTCGACCCGAAAGACTCAACCTGCATGGACCGGCCAGTAGACGACTACCAGGCTCGCCTGAACGAGCCTTTGGCCGGTTTGCGCATTGGTTTGCCCAAAGAATATTTCGGTGATGGCCTGAACGAAGGCATTCGCTCGGCCGTGATGGCGGCTGTCAGCGAACTGGAAAAGCTCGGTGCCATGGTGAAGGAGATCTCACTGCCACGTACTGAACTGTCGATTCCGGCCTACTACATCATTGCCCCGGCTGAAGCCTCGACCAACCTGTCGCGCTACGATGGTGTCCGTTACGGCTACCGCTGCAAAGACCCGGTGGACCTGGAAGACCTGTACAAACGCAGCCGCGCCGAAGGCTTCGGTGCCGAGGTTCAGCGCCGAATCCTGGTGGGCACCTACGCCCTGTCTGCCGGGTACTACGATGCCTACTACAAGAAAGCCCAGCAACTGCGCCGCCTGATCCGCGACGATTTCCAGACGGGCTTTCAGGAGGTTGACGTCATCCTCGCCCCCACCACGCCCTCCCCGGCCTGGACGCTGGGTGAGAAAAGCAACGACCCGGTGGCCATGTACCTGGAAGACATCTATACCCTGTCGACCAACCTGGCGGGCCTGCCAGCGCTGGCGCTGCCTTGCGGCCAGGTCGGCGGCTTGCCGGTGGGGCTGCAGTTGATCGGTAATTATTTCGAGGAAAGCCATTTGCTGAACATCGGCCACCAGTACCAGCAGGTAACCGACTGGCATCAGCAGGCACCGGCGCTTTAATCGGGTGCCGGCGTACCCGAACAGACAGACAAGACACCGTTAATCGCAAGTGAGCAACAGGCCCCAGCGCCTGCTGCCAGCAGAGGACCCCAAAAGATGGAATGGGAAACCGTAATCGGGCTTGAAATACACGTTCAGCTTTCGACCCGGTCCAAGATATTTTCCGGCTCCAGTACCCAGTACGGCGCCGAGCCAAACACTCAGGCTAGCCTGGTCGATCTGGCCATGCCCGGCGCCTTGCCGGTGTTCAACGAGAATGCCCTGCGCAAGGCCGTCGCCTTTGGTCTGGCGATCGATGCGAAGATTGGCAAACGATCGGTATTTGACCGCAAGAACTACTTCTACCCCGATCTGCCCAAGGGCTATCAGATCACCCAGATGGACGAGCCGATCGTCGGCCTGGGCGAAGTCGAGATCGTGCTCGATGATGGCAGCACCCGCACCATCGGCGTGACCCGGGCGCACCTTGAGGAAGATGCCGGCAAATCCCTGCACGAAGATTTCGAGGGCATGACCGGCATCGACCTGAACCGGGCCGGTACCCCGCTGCTGGAAATCGTCTCCGAGCCGGACATGCGATCGGCCAAGGAGGCCGTGGCCTACCTGAAGAAGATTCACAGCATTGTCACCTACATTGGCATTTCCGATGGCAACATGGCCGAAGGCAGCCTGCGCTGTGACGCCAACGTCTCGGTTCGGCCCAAAGGCCAGACCGAATTCGGCACCCGGACCGAGATTAAGAACATCAACTCCTTCAAGTTTGTCGAAAAGGCGATCAATGTGGAGGTGCAGCGCCATATCGACGTGATCGAAGACGGCGATACCATCATTCAGGAAACCCGGCTGTACGATGCGGACAAAAATGAAACCCGCAGCATGCGCTCGAAAGAGTTCGCCAACGACTACCGCTACTTCCCGGAACCGGACCTGCTGCCGGTCGAAATCGACGACGCTTACATTCAGGATGTGCGCGACCATTTGCCGGAACTGCCGGACGCCAAAATCCAGCGTTTCAAGGCCGACTATGGCCTGTCGGACTACGATGCCACGGTACTCGCCGCAAGCCGCGCCATGGCCGACTACTTCGAAGCCGTGGTCGATGTCACCAAAGACGCCAAACTCGCCGCCAACTGGTGCATGGGGGAGCTGGCGGCTCAGCTTAACCGGAATGAGCAGGACATAGCCGACAGCCCGGTAACGGCCGCTGACCTGGGGCTGCTGATTCAGCGCATCCAGGACAACACCGTTTCCAACAAGATCGCCAAAACGGTGTTTGAAGCCATGTTCCGTGGCGAAGGCTCGGCCGACGAGATCATCGAAGCCCAGGGCCTGAAGCAGGTCAGCGATTCTGGCGCCATCGAAGCGATGATCGATGAGGTCATTGCCGCCAACCCCGGCCAGGTGGCCGATTACCGCAGCGGCAAGGACAAGCTGTTCGGCTTTTTTGTCGGCCAGGTAATGAAGGCTTCCAAAGGCCAGGCCAACCCGGCTCAGGTAAACGACATTCTTAAAAGCAAGCTGCAAGGGTAACCTGATCTGCACCGGTGGCCATCGTCCGCGACTGCCACCGGTCGCTCGTACCGCACATATTCCGAAACGTTAGCTTTAATCCCTCCCGAATTCGATAAGTTGATTACTCTTCGCCACTTAACACTCGCGTAATGCGGCCGATACTATAATTGCCTGGGTCGTAAAAATTGTCACAGAACAATAACTGACCAATCGATCAAATAACGGCATAATCACAGTTCTCACACTTTCAATGGTCCCGGCTCCGGCCGGCCCTGTCAGGTTTTGGATCAACACTATGAAGCTGTCCCTGATTGCCCGCGTTATCGCCGGTTTTACCACTCTGCTGATCCTGTTCTCGATGATTACGCTGTATTCGCTGATCGTCGAGAACCGGCTGGCCGGCCAGCTTGAACTGACCTCAGGCCAGTTAGGCCCGCTTCTGGACGACACCAACCGGCTGCGCAACACCCTGCAGGAGGCCAATCGGGCGGTTATATTGCACGCCAATGCCGACAGCGCCGAACGCCGGGCGTTACTGGAAGCCCAGTTCAATGACGCCCGGGCTGCCTATGACACCCTGTTTCAAAGCTTGCTGGAAAGAGTCGATGCCTACCCGGACCTGAGCCAGCAACTGACCGACAGCCGGGCCCTGGCTGACCAGTTGTTTGCGACCGGCAGCGACCACCTGGCGCTGCAGAATCAACGGGTGCAAACCCGAACCACAGCGCTTGCCCAGGCTCAGCAATTTGATGACGAATGGATATTCTTTGCAGGCGACCTAAACGCCATTGGCTCCCGGGCTACGGCCCAGGGAGATGCGGGCCTGCAGTGGGAAATCGACTTCATTATCTCCCAGGCTGAGGGCGCTCAGGCTTATTTGCAGCGGGCCCTGGCTATTGACTCGACAGAGCGGATGGCTGAAATAGAATCCCAGTTGAACACCACCCTGGAACAACTCAATGCCAAGGCTGACTCGATCGAAGCGAATTTCCCCCAATACGCCAGCGACACGAGCGATTACATCGATCTGCTTCGCACCGCCATTGCCGGTGAATCCGGGCTCTTTCAAAGCCACCAACGCTATGTTGAACTGAACGAGCGCAGCAAGGCGGTGCTGGTCGAATTGAACGACACCATGGATGCCAACCTGGCCGCTCTGGACAGCCTGGTTGGGTCAACGCGTACCTTGTCGGCACAGGCAACCCAAGAGGCCAACGCCATGGCCACACGCGCCATCGCCATTACCCTCGGGTTATTTGTGGTGGCGCTGATCATCTCGGTGATTATTGGTGCGTCCATCGTGCGCTCCATTCGCAAGCCCATGGCCGCGACACTGGCGGTGCTCGACCGTTTGGCTCAGGGAGAGCTCGGTGAGCGCATCAAACACGTCTCGGGCGATGAAATGGGCCAGATCGCGCGCAACGTCAACGCCCTGGCCGATCGGCTCAGCGATGTCATTCGCGAAATCCGAACCTCATCACAACAGGTGGCTGAGCTCTCGGCCAGCACGTCGAAAGTCAGTGCCACCACTCGTACCAGCGTAGAACAGCAACAAGAGCAGACGCATTCGGTGGCCACCGCCATCACTGAAATGGAAAGCGCCATTCAGGAGGTCGCCGCCAACGCCGAGCGCACGCGCTCGGAAGTCGCTGAGGTCACCGAATCGGCTGAGCAGAACATGGCCAGCATGCAGCAAAACATAGAATCGGCCCGGCAACTGAACGAATCCCAGACGCACGCCAAAACCGTGATTGAAACCCTGCGTGATGAAAGCCAGCAGGTGGGCACCATTCTCGATGTCATTAAGGCCATTGCCGAGCAGACCAACCTGCTGGCATTGAATGCGGCGATCGAGGCGGCCCGGGCCGGCGAACAGGGCCGGGGCTTTGCCGTGGTGGCCGACGAGGTACGGACCCTGGCGAACCGGTCGCAACAGTCTGCGAACGACATTCGTGTGATGATCGACCGGCTGCAGCAACAATCCGACCAGGCGGTTACCATCATGTCGACCAATCAGTCGTTGGCGCAGGCCTCGGCCACTCAGTCACAGCAGACCGGCGATTCTCTGGGCGCCATGGTCAAACGCCTGGCAGATATCAACGACATGAGCCATTCGATCGCCACCGCCTCGGAAGAACAAAGCGCCGTGGCCCGTGAAGTGACCGAGAATGTCGTGCACATTTCAGATATGGCAGAATCCCTGGCCGATACGGCTCGTCAGGCGGCCGACAACAGCCAGCAGTTAAATGAGCTGGCGCGTCATCAAACCGCACTGGTCGGCCGGTTCCATTTGTCGTAAAGACCGCCAATTCCGTTACAACTGAACCAGTGCGGGGTCGGCGCGCGTATCAGAAGACCACGATTTACAGGAAGGCTAACTGCATTTGATGTCGCTCATAACAAGGTTCCCGGCCCGTACCCTGACAGCCGCAACCCTCACCCTGCTGGCCTCCTCACCCGCTGTCGCGGTTGACATGGAATCGCTCAGGGCGGGGCTTCAGTCCGCTACCGGGTCACTATCCACTCTGAAAACCATCCACATTGCGCATCAGGGCGAGGTCATCTGGGCCGAGGCCTACAATGGGGCCAGCCTGTCGGCTTCCACCAACATCAAGTCCGCATCGAAAACTCTGGTTGCCACCCTGGTCGGTATGGCCATCGACAAAGGCGTGCTTGAGGGTGTCGATCAACCCATTGCCCCGCTGTTGCGCGACCAGTTGCCTGACGACCCGGATCCGCGTTTGAGTGAGATCACCATCGGCCATTTGTTGTCGATGCAAGCGGGTCTGGAACGAACCTCGGGGCGCAACTACGGGGCCTGGGTGGTCAGCGATAACTGGGTGCAAAACGCCCTCGCCCGCCCCTTCGTTGAGGAGCCCGGTGGCGACATGCAGTATTCAACGGGCAGCACCCACCTGCTGTCGGCTATTTTGATGCGTGAATCAGGCGAGTCCACCCACAGCCTGGCCAATCGCTGGCTAGCGCCTGCTGGTGTGCGGGTCGACAGCTGGCTGAAAGACCCCCAGGGCATCCCCATGGGCGGCAACCAGGTCGGCATGACACCCGAATCCCTGCTGGCTCTGGGAGAGCTGTATCGCCGCGATGGTCAGACCGAAGACGGTGAACAATTGTTGTCGCCAGACTGGATCGATGCCAGCTGGGAACAGCGAACCCGCTCCAGATTTCATGGCGGTGGCTACGGCTATGGCTGGTTTATGCAGCGCTTCTCCGGCGTCGATGGCTACTACGGATGGGGTTATGGCGGCCAGATGATTTACGTGCTCCCCGAGTTGGAACTGACCATCGCCATCACTTCCCAGGAAAACGAACCCTCCGGTCGCAGCGGATATCGCGACCGGCTGCATCGTCTGGTCAGCCAACACATTGTGCCGGCGGTCCGTGAATCCTGAAAAACGGCAACAAAAAAGCGGCTGCCCTGATGGGACTGCCGCTTTTCATCAAACAATCACTTCAAACTCGAGTTTCGGAGTTCGAGTTGGCTAAGAGGCACTGGTCCGCACCGGTCACCTGGGCCACCCCTGTGGGGTCGGCGTAGATCCTTCCATGGAGCCTAGACCGCAGCATCCATGCTGCGGACTACCCCACAGGGGTGACCCAGGTAACCAGTGCTTGCCATTTCGGCGAACTCCGAAACTAAAGTTCTAACCTATCACCGAACGGCTGCCCTGTGGCACCTGAAACACCTCGACTTCACCTTCAAGATCAGCCGCCAGGCCATTCAGCGTTTTAACCGCATTCTGATTCGCTTTCAGGGCGGTGATCGATTTACCTGAACTCTCACTGACCCCTTCCATGGAAGCAACCAGGTCATTGATATCACCCACTTGCACGCGAATCACCTCAACGATCTGCCGAACTTTTTTCAACGAGTCATTTGCCTGGTTATCTATGGTCGTCAGTACCTCGTTGGACGATTCGCTCAGTGACAAGCCATGCTCGATTTGAGGCAATGTCGATTCCATCGCCGTCACCGACGCCTGCGTCTCTTTCCGTATCTGCCCCAGCATCGATTCAATCTGGCCGGTGGCATCGCCAGTGCGCTGTGCCAGGGTACGTACTTCATCAGCCACAACCGCAAAACCCCGACCGGACTCGCCGGCTCGGGCCGCTTCGATGGCCGCATTCAGCGCCAGCAGGTTGGTCTGCTCGGAAATGCCGTTAATGACACCGGCAATATTGGCGATTTCACCGGTACGGGCTTCGAGTTGACGAATCTGATCAACCGCAGCGTGAACCACTTCAGACACCTTGCGAATTTCAACAGCTGTCTCGGCAATCAACCGACGCCCTGATTCAGACTGCTCCACCGTCTTCGATGAGTTTTCTTCAGTATCTTCCAGCAATTCAGCGGTATGAAGCACGCTCTGGCGCATCGTCTCCAGTCGATTACCGGCATCGGTGGTCGACTCACCCTGCTGTTCAGCCATCGACAGCGCATCCTGGGATTCCCGGGACAACACCACCGCTTCCTTACCCAATTGCTGGGAGGCATTAACAATGTTGGTCACCACTTCGCCCAGGCGATTCTGCATCAGTTGCACCGAGTGCAGCACACTGCCCTGCGGAGACTGGCGAATGGTCTGGCTCAGATCCCCTTCCTGTACCTTCGAGAGTATATCGGCCACTTCACGCGGCTCGCCGCCCAGCGAGGCTTTCAGGCTGCGTTCAATCAGAATCGCCAGTACGATGCCAAACAAAATGGCAAGCCCGGTCAGCAACAACATAAAAGCGGTGAAACCGGCCGCACCTTCACGAATGTCATCGGTAATCGCCTGGCTTTGCGCTTCCTGGTAATCGATAAAAGCGTTGATCGAAGCCAGCCAGTCAATAAAAGCAGGCTTGGCTTCAGTTAGCATCAAACGCTCGGCCGCGTCACGCTGACCTGCCTGGCGCAAGTCGATCACTTCGTCAATCAGAGGTTCGGTACGCTGCTCTACCGCCTGAATCCGTGACAGCAATTGCCGCTCTGTGGCAGACACATCGCCACCGTTATTCAACAACTGGTTGAGCGGACCGGCACTTTCCTGATAAAAGCGCTCCAACCGCTCAATGATCGCAATCTCTTCGTTCAAAGCGGCCGTATCGGGCGCCAGGACGACATCGCGAATGGCAATGGCCCGGTCGTGCACACTGCCGCGGAAGTTAATGGCATAGCGTTGTTTGACCGAATTCTGGTCAGTAATGGCGGTCAATCCCTGATCAATGGTCTGAACGTTGCGCACACCGATCACCGTGATCGCGAGCATAACGGCCAATACCAACCCAAACCCTATGACCAAACGCTTTCGAACCGACATCTGGGAGAACAGCTTAATCAATCCCATTTTTTTAACCTCACTAGGCTTTTAAAGTTAGACACAGACTGTGACACCGATACGCAGCCAAATAGATTCCCGACCATTAACTGGTGAATAAAATTTTGAACAAATTATTCAGGCTGACTAAAGGCGGTCATTTCTAAGGGTAAAAAAGGAATTTCCAGAGGGAGGGGTATTGTTAGCAGCTACCGGCTGCGGAGCGCACCCAGGCGCTCTTCACCCGTCACCTGGTTTGAAGGGACGTCGTTACATCAGGTAGCGCCAACCGGCCGCTACGGCGATGCCGGCCGCGATGGCCGGCATCGGCCGACGCAGCGCCAGCATCACCCCCGCCGTCGCCAGCAAGGCCATGCGCGCAGCCACATCGCCTTCGACGGCGACCGGCACCAGAATGGCGATCAGCACTGAACCGGACATGGCATTAATGAAGCTCTCGACCCGCCGGTTGATGGGCACCACCGACATGACCAGTACGCCGCCAAAGCGGGTCAGCAGGGTCACGGCGCCCATCAGCACAATGACCATCAGTCCGTTGATTCCATCGGTGGCCATCATGCCTCAGCCTCCCCGGTGGCTTTCTCCGGCGCACGCTCCAGCCAAAACAAACCGACCAGCCCCCCACCAATGGCACCGGCAACCACATGGGTATTTTCCGGCAAATAAAGATAGGCGAGCCAGCCCGTGACCGCGGCCACACACCAGACCAGCAACATCCGCAGATTCTTGCGGCCCCCGAACACCATCGACAACATAAAGCAGCCCATCACCATATCCAGACCAAAACGGGCCGGGTTGGCAATGAGGTTACCGAAGGTCATACCAAGCAGCGTTCCACCCATCCAGGTCACCCAGAGCGCCAGGCCACCACCGACCAGCATGCCGAGGTTCGGCTTGCCCTGCTGGCAATCGTTCAGGGTCATCGCCCAGTTGGCGTCTGACATGACCAGCAGGGAGCCATATCGCTGTGTTGCGGGCACCTGTTTCAACCAGGGGTAGAGACTGGCTCCCATCAATAAATGCCGGGCGTTGATGGCGAAGGTCGTGATCAGCAAGGGAATGATGGGGACCTGCGCCCCCCAGAGTTCCAGTGCCGCAAACTGAGCCGTTCCGGCGAAGACCGCGAAACTCATAAAAACAGTCTGCACCGGGGTCAGCCCGGTCTGAACGGCGGCCAGGCCATAGGCGAGGCCAAACACCACAACAAACATGGATAACGGCAGCAAGCGCCAGAAACCTTGCCCGATACTGGTCAGTGTTAAACCGGGCATGGCAGGAACGGCGGGGGTCATGACTACTCCGGATGACAGGGGTTAATGCAGCATTGAACCAGCTTGGCCGGAAGCGGCCAAGCCTGGAGCAGAACAGGGTTCAACTAGGATTGTAAAGGAATATGGTCAGACATCAGGCCTGACCACCGCTGTCACTGAGAAAGGTTTTGTCAATGCCGAGCCGGCGCAAGGCAGCGTCGTAACGAGTTTCCAGCCCCTCTTCGAAAATCAGCGCCAGGTCGCCCGGCACGGTCAGCCAGGCATTGCCCTTCAGCTCGACTTCCAACTGGCCGGGCGACCAGCCGGAACAACCCAGACAGACCAGGTAGTCCTCTGGCCCGGCCCCGCGCGCAATGGCTTCGAGGATGTCCGGGCTGGTGGTGATGCTCAAATGCCCGTTGTTAACGGTACTGCTCCAGGGGCCTTCGTTGGAACGGTGAATGATGAAGCCATGCTCGGGCATCACCGGCCCGCCGGAATAAACCGGCCGGTCGAGCAGCTCGTCAATATCACACTCGATATCGAGCGATTCAAAGACTTCACCCAGCGTCATCGACGTCAGGCGGTTGATCACCAGGCCCATACAGCCTTCGTCGTCATGCTGGAACAGGTAGGAAACAGTGCCGGTGAACCAGGGGTCGCTCATATCGGGCATGGCCACGATGAACTGATGGCTCAAACCGGTGTCATTGTGAAAGAGGGTGTCCATCATGGTGCTCCTGTAGCGCTGAAACGATCGTCTAACGGCTCGATACCGCCGACCCGTCAGGTCGGGGAAGCCACCCGGTCAACCGGCGTGCAGTCGCGCGGTTCGGTGGCGGAAGGAAACCTCATCTAACCCGGAGATACCTCATAGAATAGTAAGATATTACCGTGCATGCACTAGCAAAACGCAACTCAAGCTTCAGAGTTCGGGCCAGCTTAGTGGCATTGGCCCGCACCGGTTACCTGGGGAGCTCCTGTGGGGTCGGGCGGAATGCCGCCCACTCGATCCATCAATGGCGGTCCGACGTCTCGAGCCTAGACCGCAGCCGAGGCGTCGGACCGATCCATACTGCGGACTACCCCACAGGAGCACCCCAGGCAGCCGCCGCTAGTCAATTCAACGAACCCCATAATTTAGCGCTGTTGGCAAACCGGACAATCAGGCTGACGCTTGAACTGGAACCGCTGCCAGCTGAGATCGCTAGCATCCAGCGTCAGCAACGTTCCAACTAGCGGTTCACCAAAACCCGCCAGTATCTTCAGAGTTTCCACCGCCTGAACTGAACCAACGATACCCACTACAGGCCCCAGCACCCCGGCCGTGGCGCAAGTGACGTCGTCGTCCTGGCCGTCGGGGAACAGGCAGCTGTAACAGGGGCTGTCATCGCGCCGGAAATCAAACACGCTGAGCTGCCCCGACAAGCCAATGGCCGCCCCGGAAATCAGTGGTATGCCCAGTGCCATGCAGGCCCGGTTCGCCGCATAGCGGCTGCTGAAGCTGTCGGTACCGATAACGACGGCATCACAGCCCCGGGCCCAGGCGAGCATGCTGGCTTCGTCCAGATCGCTGTCGATTTCGGTGACCTGCACATCCGGGTTCAATTCAGCCAGCGTGGCCCGGGCGCTGCTGGTCTTTTTTTCACCTACGGATTGAGTGCGATGCACAATCTGACGCTGCAGATTGGTTTCATCGACCCGGTCGCCGTCTGCGATCAGCAGCTCACCGACCCCGGCTGCGGCCAGGTACAGCAAAATCGGGCTGCCCAACCCTCCAGCGCCGAGCACAAGCACGCGGCTGTTAACAATGCGCTGCTGCCCCACAATATCCACCTGTGGCAACAGGATATGCCGGCTGTAGCGCAACAGTTGGTTATCGGTGAGTTCTTCGGGTGGCTGAGTCATGGGCAGG
>DASSWT010000204.1:0-2557 GCA_035704555.1 Saccharospirillum sp.
CCAACCCTGAAAGAAGCAGGCTGCATTCAGTATGACTTGCATCAGGACAACGACAACCCAGCCCTGTTCATGTTCTATGAGATCTGGGAAAACCGTGAGCTCTGGCAGGATCACCTTAAGAGCCCTCACATCCTTGCTAACAAGACAGCAACCGAAGGCGCTATTGCATTGGTTACTATCAGTGAAATGAGCAAACTCTAGGGAGCCTCAGGCCTGTTTGGTCGTGCGTTCACCAGGACCCTGATCAAACAACCGCCATATCCCGAATGTACTCGCCCGGTGGTATCCCATAACGCTTTTTAAAAGCCCGAATAAACCCACTCTCTGATTCAAACCCGCACGCATTGACCACTTGCTTCAACGGCCGCTGATGTACCAGCAACTGCACCGCTTTTTCCATCCGGTATTGCAACAGCGACTGATGCGGTGTTTTACCCAGTTGCGCGCGGAACAGGTTGTACAGTTGAGAGGCGCTGACGTGCGCTGCGGCGGCAATGGCATCGACGGTTATGGGTTTGCTGTAGTGGTCGGCAATGTAGGAGAGTGCCCGGTGCAGGGAGCGGTCTGGCAGGTTTGCGCCGGTATCGACGGGCTGTGAGTGCACTTTGCAACAACCGTAGAGATACTGGCAGAACTCGGCGCCGATCGCGATTTGCTGGCCGGGCATGGCCAGGGCCGAGCGTGCCTGATCGTAGTAGCCGAGGGCATCGTCGCAGAATTGTCGCGGGCTGATGCGGCTGTGCCAGTAGGAGACGCGCGACAGCGGCGGCTTGTTAACCGGGTCGGTAGCGAACGCAAGCACCAGGCATTCGTAGTCGTCTGAACGGGCGTTACTGAAAATAGTGCGGTCGCCACTGCGGTGCCAGACCAGATGGCCCGGGCCCACGGTGTAACAGCCACCCTCCACCTGGCAGACGGCCTGGCCGTCCAGCACCAGTTCAATTTCTTCACGCCCGGGCTGAATAATGCGGGACTGGTAGTGCTGACCGTCAGTTTTGAACTGCATTAACGCCAGCAAGGCATTGACATGCGTCATCCCTAAATCCTCACACTGTTGTTTTTATTGTGTGTAGTTGGGCCCGTCTGATACATCACGCAGCAGGCCTGAGGATAGAGACTACACCCTGTGCGGCAAAATGTAAGCGCTTACATTATAACAAAGTGTAACCTGTGTAACCGGATGGATACGCATAAAAAAGCCGGGCACAGGGCCCGGCAAAACACGCAATGAAAGCGTTATGATAGAGCGTTTAGCTGATCAGTCGATCAGGATCTGAACATTGTCTATCTGGAAATGAACGTTGGCATGGTCGTCTGCCCACACCGGCAACACTTCGAGTATCGAGGTGATGTTGGTGAAGTCCAGGTCCGGGTAGTCGGCAAACACCAGTTCGTTGGTCTCCCAGACACCTTCGGTCACTGTCAGCGGCACATCGCCGGTGCTGCAGGTTTCGGTGTTGGCGTTACAGACGAATTTCCCTACCATGCCGGTCGCTCCGGCCAGGTCGACGGCTTTAAGGTCGAACTGAACCCGGCCATTGGCCGCTATGGCTGAGAGATCCCAGGCACCCTTCATCATCAACTGCACCACGCCTTTGCGATCCGCTGTGCTGGCGTACTGGGCGTCGATGACCAGGCTGTTACCATCATCAAAGGCGGCATCCAGAGTGACAAAGCTCGGGTCGCCTGACCAGTCGTTGATGTTCGCTGCCCAAACAGAGGGTGCGTTGAACACATCGGTATCAGCGATGCCATCAATGTACACATCGGTCGCTTCAGTAACGGTTGGGTTCGGCTCAGTCGGCGCTATGGCTTCGCAATCCGGGTTTTCAGCGGCAGTGAACGGTAACCAGCGAATGTCTTCCACCGAGAGGTCAAAGGTGTCGTCGGTGTACAGCAGGAACGGCGTGTTGACGTTGGTGATATCCAGACCATCGTCGATCAGGCACTGCAGCGGAACCGATACTTCAGACCATTCGCCCGGTGTCAGGTCGTTGATCAGGCCAGCAATGTTGATCTCACCCAGGCACGGATGGATGCAGTGGGCGCTGAGGTTCAACACATTGGACGTTAACGCTTCATTAACCCGTGCTCTGAACACGATGCTGGTTTTGGAATTGGCGTACGGTGAAAGATCGGTACCCACCGCGGCTTCCTGGTTCTGGCTGTAGAACTGGCCAATGCCCGCCCAGTCAATTCGCTTGGCGCTGTGCTGAATCAGGCCGTCTTGCGTGGTTACGGTGAGCTCATTGTTAGGCAAGGTGGTGGTAGCGGCAGGATCAACACTGACCGGTACACCGCCCCAGTTGGAAGGGCCACCAATACGCAAAGCGTACTCACCCTGGCTCGCGCCATTGGTGAAAATATCGAGCGGCTCTTCGGTGGTGCCGGCTTCTGTCACATCGGGTGCGTCACAGCCCGTGTCGGAGCGGTTTTCTGCCAGTACCGGCAAGCTGCCGTCGTCTTCAGTGGTCAGGCCATAGCCATAGGCAAACAGCGGTGTTTCGCCATCGTTCCGGTTTACCGGTACCTGGCAATCGGTGGCTGGCCAGCTGTA
>DASSWT010000215.1:0-4555 GCA_035704555.1 Saccharospirillum sp.
GGAGTGCCGAAGCCAGTGGCTACTTCTTCAACCTGGTAGTCGTGGCCCAGGCTGGAGCCTTCGGCTAACTGTTCGGCCAAGCTGGATAATGGGAGTAACAGCGTACTAGACAACACGAACAGGGCTGCCCGTGATATCAAGTTGCAACGAATTGCCTTGTTCATTATTGCTCTCCTGATGGTTCTGTCACTGTTCAAATTTAGTAAAAGATTCGGATGTCACATAATGCTGAGTGCGGGTTGCCGGGGTCTGCCTATCCGGGGTAGTCCGCAGCATGGATGCTGCGGCCTAGGCTCCAGGGATGGATTTACGCCGACCCCGGATAGGCAGACCCCGGCGGCCTAAACGGATTCTTGCCACTGAAACTTATGCAACCACCAATCTCTACGCAATCTGACTGTAGGTGGTTTCGGGGTATACTGCCCGGATGAATCGATTATTGATCCTGTTGATCCTCTTTGGCAGCCAGATTGGACTGTCCGATTTTCTGCTGTTGCCGGTATATGCGGCGCGTTATGGGGAACTGACGTTTCTGGCGCTGTATGCCATCTTCAAGCTGGCGATTGTGCTGCCGTTGCTCCATGCGGAGCTTGTGGCCGGCCGTTTGTACCGTATTACGCCCTTTGAATGGGTGCAAACCGGGCGCCTGGGGCCACTCGCGCCCCTAGTGCTCAGTGCTCTGGTGCTGGCCGTGATCTGCGTCGTCGCCCTGACATTGCATAACGCGAGCTGGACCCTCGCCATAACCAGCGATGCCCTGCGCGGTGGACTGACTGACTTTGATGGGCTCGACCGAATCCTGTACTGGTATGAACTGGGGGCCGATCAGGTACAGCTGTCCCGCTGGATCGTATTGCAGGTCATCATTCTTGCTGTACTGGCCTGGTTTGCCTGGTATGGGATGGCCTTAGCCTACGCCATCGCGCTGCCACTGTGCCTGATGTTTATTCTGATGCAGATCCCCCAGTCCGGTGCCTTGTTGGATGCCTGGGGGTGGGGCAGCGTCACTGCCGAGGTCGTGCAGCAGGCCCTGAAGTACGCCCTGCTGTCATCGGTGGCTGGCTTTCTGGTCTGGTATCTGGTCGGAACCCGGCTACCGCAGAGCCTGCCGACTGGCTACTGGGTGCTCTCGGTGCAGCTGTTTGATTTGTGGCTCGGGTTATCCATCGTCTCCGCCGTCTTTCCCGGCCTGACCATCATTCCCGCCTCCAGTGGCGATGCCGGCCTGGTGCTCCAGGGTCTGGTTGAGCAAATTGCCCGGGGTGGTGAGGACGTTGTTCACTTGCAGCTGTTTATGTTGGTTGCCGCAGTTGTCGGGATGCTGAGCAGCGTTCCCTTGTTGCTGCTGATCAGTATGAGTGGCAGCGGCCAGACCCGCAGGGGTGGGTTACTGCTCGCATTGCTGGCCGCGGCAATGCTGGCGCTGGTACTGATGGTGTCGGTACAGGTCGAATCGGCACTGACCTGGCGGGGCCAGCCCTTTTCGGAACTGCTCAGTGGCTATAGCTACTCACTGGTCGTGCCGCTGGTAGCACTGATGATTTCCTGGAGCGTGGGCTGGCATATATCGCCAAACCAGGTGCTGAAACAGGTTAACCCGAGATCCGGGGGGCGCTACCTGGCCTGGCGTGCCTCACTCAAATTTGTGATCCCGGCGGCGCTTGCGTTAACATTTGCGCGCGACTCGCTGGGTCTGAGTGGGGCCAGCCTGGCTGAAATTCTCGGAGTGATAGCGCTGTTGGTGGTGTTACTGCAACTGGCGCGCTGGGTCCGTCGGCAGGCTATATATCCCGGAGACTGACCGGTACCGGTTAGATTCCGCGTCGCCATACATACACTTATTTGCAGGTTTTCATGACCGACATTCACCGTTCCGCCCTGTTGCCGCATTCAGCGGAAACCCTGTATGACCTGATCAACGACGTCGCATCCTATCCGGACTTTCTGGATGGTGTGGTCGCGGCCGATGTCATCGAAGCCTCCGAGCAGCATATGGTCGGGCGCATGGTGGTGCGCAAAGCCGGCATCGAACGCACCCTGATTACCCGAAACAAGCTGGAGCGTCCGCACCGCATTGAACTTAGGCTGGAGCAGGGGCCATTAAAATCCCTGCACGGCGTCTGGACCATCAAGTCTCTGGGTTCTGAGGGGTGCCGGGTAACCCTGGATTTGAACTTCGAGACCGATGGCCGGCTGGCGGCTTTCGCTTTTGGCCAAATCTTCAAACAGGTAGCAGACCGTATGGTGGACGCCTTCGTTCGCCGTGCGCAGCAGCTTTATGGTTAAGGGGTAGGTATGGACATGATAAAGGTCGAAGTGGCCTACGCCACGCCCGAGAAGCAGCGCATCATAGAAGTGGATGTTCCGGTTGGTACGACCGTGGCTGAGGCCGTGCGCCAGAGCGGGATCGAGCGCGAGTTTCCGGATTTAGCTCTGGAAGGCGTGCCAATGGGGGTGTTTGGAAAAAAAGTGCCCAAACCCGATACCGAAGAGTTGCATGCCGGTGACCGGGTGGAACTGTACCGGCCCTTGTTGATCGACCCCAAGCAAGCTCGTCTGAACCGGGCGGCCAAAGCCAAACAGGATGCTAAGGAGTAAGTTTGCGGGCGTTATATTCCGAATAACACCCTGGCACCTTAGCTGCGGCTTATGCGGGCAACGGTGCTGCCTTCAAATTCAACGATGATTGTCCGGTATTGGCCTTCTTCGTCCATAATGGGGTAGATCCAGCGATCCTGGGGATCTTCACCGGTCAGCATCGGGGTCCCCAGCAAGAACTGAACCTGCTCGGTCGACATGCCGGGCGTGAGCTGTTGCAGTTGCTCTTCTTTAACAAAGTTTCCTTGCTTGAGTTCTGGCTGATAGGGTGTCAGCAGGGTGCAGGCGCTCAGTGTCAGACTGACCAGCGCACCACAGATCAGGGCACGCGCAATTACCTTTGTTCTTTTCGGGTTCAAATCGTTATCATCCCACTCAATAGTTCAGTCACAATACATAAAAAACGGCCAGCGGCGGCATGTCCGTTGCTGGGATGTCGCTAACGTAGCTGTAGCGAGCGGCAGCGCCGGGCAGTGTATCACGCAAGATTACAGGAGACGACACAGTGACAACTCAAAATCAGGAACTGAAAAAGGTTGGCCTCAAAGTCACTTTGCCGAGGCTCAAGATCCTGCAAATGTTCGAGGGAAATCCCGACGGACACATGAGCGCTGAAGAAGTATACAAGGCTCTGCAGGACAGCGGGGAAGATGTCGGTCTGGCGACCGTTTACCGGGTACTGACCCAGTTTGAATCTGCCGGGCTGGTTGCCAAGCACAATTTCGACGGAACCCATTCGGTCTACGAACTGGCAAGCCCCGAACACCATGACCATATGGTGAATGTCGACAATGGTGAAGTAATTGAGTTTGTTGACGACATTATTGAGCGCCGACAGCATGAAATCGCCAAGGAGCACGGGCTGGAGCTGGTTGACCACAGTTTGATCCTCTACGTACGCGCCAAAAAGAGCTGATACGCTTTTTTACTCCGGGTACAAACCCTTAAGGGTTGCCCGGGTCGTGAACCCGTTCCCGTTCCTGCGCCGGGGGCTGCAGTATACTGCTGATTCGATCGATCCAATGTGGAGTGGGCAGTATGTCGGCAGTCGGAAGTTTGTTTAACAGGGTAAGTGGGCTCTTCAGTCGGAGCGAAGGGTTTGCCGTTCCTGAATCGCGGTTCAATAAGCAGGTTTTCAGATCAAACGCGGTAGCAGGGCTGGTTGCCTTGTGTGCTCTGTTCAGTGCCGCGCCGGCTGCCATGGCCGAAGTAACCCCGGGCGATACCATGCCCGATTTCCGTTTGCCCACCCTGGATGGCCGTGTGCTTGATAGCACGGCTCTGCAAGGCCGGGTCGTCTATATCGATTTCTGGGCGAGCTGGTGCACCACGTGCCGTAAATCCTTCCCGGAAATCAATGAATTGCATCAGGAGCTGCGCGGCCAGGGCGTTGTCTTCATCGGCATCAATACCGATCAGGATGTGGCCCTCGCCGAGCGTTTCCTTCAAGCGACACCCGTCGATTTCCTGATCCTGTCGGATAAAGACCAGCAAGTGGTCAGCGAATTCCGCCCCCAGGGCTATCCAACGGCCTACGTCATCGATAAATCCGGCACTGTCCAGAAAGTGGAAGCCGGGTTTGCGGGCAAGGAAGAAACCCTGGCCTTTTTGCAGGGCCTGCTTTAGTAAGGCGAGAGTAGAACCCTCTCCCCAGCCCTCTCCCGCAGGGCGGGAGAGGGAGTCATTCGGCGGTTGAATATCACCAGCGTTAGTGGCTCACGACGCTGAGTATAACAGTCCTCTCTCCACCCCTGGGGGAGAGAGCTAGAGAGAGGGGGGCGGCGCAGCCGTTACTGCTATAAAAAGGCGTCACATCAATGCTGCCTCTGCTGCCGCATCAGCATTTCTTCCGCATGTGCCCGTGTCTGGGCCGTTATATCGATCCCGCCCAGCATGCGGGCAATCTCGTCAATCCGGCTTTCCTGCTGAATGGGTAATATTCTGGTGCGGGTGATCT
>DASSWT010000351.1:0-3701 GCA_035704555.1 Saccharospirillum sp.
GTCCGGACCCACCCTATTGTGATCACATCAGGTCGGGAAAGCAGGCTGCTTTCCCTGAAACCTGCCTTGTTAATTCACACAGGAGATGTCCACATGTTTATTGATCCGGCGATTCTGACCAATTCGACACATCACTCTGAACTGCTAGACGAGACCCGCAGATACAACGTCTACGACGCTGACGTGGCCTATCATATCCGCAACGCCGAGCGCCTGCGTTCGATTGCTGTCCGTGATGCCAGCCTGCGTGCAACACAGTGGGTACGCCGCACCGTTCGGAGCATTTTCAGCGCTCCGTCTTTCATGCGCCATGCCTGAATGCAGGGTTTTCAGGCAACCGTTTTTGCTAAACCCTACGTCAGGCTGACTGTGTCACAGCGTGCATCAGCCTGACTCTGCTTCATCACTTTTCACTTCATTCGCCCACATTCAAACCATCCCAGCCAAACTGATCCACCAAAGCCTTCAATTGTTTCGGCCGATAATCCTTGTTCGCCAGGTAACGGGCTTTAACGCTCGGGTGAATCAGGGTGGGGTTATCTTCAAGTTTCAATTCCCGGTGCAAAGGGTCCTTGAAGCGGTAAACGTGCTTGCGGGATCGGTGCAGCTTGGCCCGGCTGCCATCAGTCAATGCATTTTCAAGATGTGTTTCGAGGCTTAGCCCGGCGGCTCTGGCTTCTTTCAGCATCCAGGCCAGGGGCGCATCCGACGCCAGTAAACCAGTACCTTTATCCGGTGGGTAGGAGCCCCCGACATCGGAATGGGAACCGGCAAACCAGACCTGTTTCAGGTCCACCCCGGGCCTTGGCGTCCAGACCGTGGGTTGGAAATCTTCTCGCTGTTCATCTATGGCCAGTGCGTGCCGTGCGAAGGTGACGTTGGAGCCCATCTTGGTATCGTAGAATTCATCATGGCTTTCAAGCAGGCCCATGAGACTGAACGGGATACCGAGCGCACCGACGGTATCCCATACACCAATAAAATGAACATTTCGTGAAGCGTGCGAATGGTCTTTGCGAAACGCCTGAGCGTTGGCCCCGTTCGGATGGTTCTTTTTCAGCGGGCTTTTGTACACCTTCCAGGCTTCGGCGATCAGCGGGGCGACGGCTCGTTTGAGAATGCCGCAATTATTGATCAGCCCGCTTAATGCCCGCACCGTATAGGCGCCCCGGCTGAAGCCAAACAGATAAATGTGATCACCAGGGTTGTAGTTCTGAACAATGTACCGGTAGCCATCGAGAATGTTCTTGTGAATGCCACGGCCGGTAGCGCCGGCGGAGAGACTGTTATGGTAGGAGCCCAGACCCCAGTCGTAGAAAACGTGCTGCCTGTCAGCACCGGCCGCCGGCTTGATGGCCCGGGCGAGCCTTAGAACATTGCTGGGGAAATCTTTTTCAAGGTCTTCTTCAGGACGGTTCCAGGTACCATCCGCACAGATAATAATATTCGCCATGGCGCTACCTCCCTGTCATTACGGTCAGTTGAACCTGGTACGTACTGCCGCAACCGCCAACGTTCATGGAAGAGTATAACCAAGAATATTTTCATGCCTACCCCGACGTGCCCTGAATATAAGCAGGAGCGGGACGGTTACCCCGCTTTAAATGACATCGCGCAAACGGTGATACAACATGCCCAGTGCCAGTATCGGCGAACGGAAAGTCGGTCCACCGGGAAAGGTGATGTGTTTTACCTTCTCGAAAATATCGAGGCGCTGGCTTTCCTGATGAATGCTTTCAGCGATCAGTCGGCCAGCCAGGTGAGTGACGTTCAAGCCGTGTCCGGAATAGGCCTGGGCATAATAGACGTTCGGTTTCAGACGGCCGACCTGCGGAAAACGGTTGGCGCCAATACCGATCATACCGCCCCACTGGTAATCAATACGCAGCGACTTGAGATACGGAAACACCCGGTCGAGATGGGGTTTGATGGCTGCTTCAATGGAAGCCGGGTCGCGGCCTGAATAGTTGCACAGGCCACCGAACAACAGCCGACGATCAGCACTCAGCCGATAATAATCGAGCGCGACGTTCAGGTCGCAGACGGCCATATCTTGTGGCAAGGCCCGTTTAGCCTGAGCTTCCGTCAACGGTTCCGTGGCAACAACATAGCTGCCAGCCGGAAGCACCTTGCCGGCCAGGGTATCGTTCAGGCCCGCCACGTAGGCGTTACCGCACAGCACCAGCCGGTCTGCGCGCACCTCGCCTTCGGCCGTGCGCACGCAAACCCGGTCGCCATGCTCTACAGCAGTCACCAGGCTATTCTCAAAAATACGAACACCGAGTTTGCTCGCCGCGGCGGCTTCACCGGTAATCAGGTTCAGTGGGTGCAAATGACCGGCACCCCGATCGATCAGGCCGCCGATGTAACGGTCGGACCCAACCACTTCGTGCATGCGGTCTTTGCCTATACGTTCAATCTCGTGTGGATAGCCGGTGGCTTTCAGGTCTTCGTAGTCAGCGTCCAGATCCTTGAGGTGACGCGGGCGCAATGCCAGATCGCAATACCCCCACTTCAGATCGCATTCAATGCCAAAACGGGCAACCCGCTCCCGAATAATATCGACAGACTCATAACCCATCTGAGTCACCGCATCGATGCCCTCCTGGCCCAACGCCTTGCGAAACGGCTCCAGGCCATGGCCAACGCCGCGAATCAGTTGCCCACCGTTACGGCCACTGGCGCCCCAGCCAATGCGACGCCCTTCCAGCAACACCACACTGTAGCCCCGATCGGCCAGTTCCAGAGCCGTATTCACGCCGCTGAAGCCACCGCCGACAACGCACACATCAGCCTCCAAAGCCTCGGTCAGTTTCGGGTACCGGTGCTGGGTAGCCGGGTTGGCCGTGGCCACATAGTAGGAGGCGGGATAATCATCGGTGTGGGTTTTGGGGTTCAGGTAACTGCTGGAAGTGGCGTTCATGAAGTCGGGCCGTCAATTATAATCGTCGAATGTTCGGTATTTTTGACACAATTGGCAATGTTTTACAAGCCTGGATCGGCATCGGGCCAGTTAGACATACCGTCTAACAGACAATATTTGCTACACTCTGTAAAAAATAATGAATGCCCGGCGTCAGGTGTCTTATCATGTCGCCTTCGATTGAATAATGCTCGTTACCGGAGGAAGCAACCCTTGGATGTGGGTGAACGACTCAAAATTATACGCAAACAAAAAGGTCTGTCGCAGCGTGAACTGGCCAAGCGCGCTGGTGTCACCAACAGCACTATTTCGATGATCGAAAAGAACAGTGTTAGCCCCAGTGTTGGCTCGCTGAAGAAGGTGTTGCAGGGCATTCCGATGTCACTGGTCGAGTTTTTTGCCGAAGACGCGGAAACCGATGCCAGCCAGCCTGTCGTGTACACGCCAGACGAATTCATGGATCTGTCGGTCAACAATGTCGGCATGAAACTGGTTGGCAAAGCCTATGGCCGCCGGGCGTTGGCCTTTATGATCGAAACCTACGAAGCCGGTTCCGATACCGGTACCGACCTCTACGTGCACGAAGGCGAAGAAGCGGGCCTGGTCATCAGCGGCCGCTTTGAACTGACCGTAGGCACGGAAGTGTACGAACTGAAGACCGGCGATGCCTACTATTTCGACTCGACCCGGCCACACCGCTTTCGAAACCCGTTCGACGAACCCTGCCAGATCGTATCGGCCACCACACCGGCCAATTTCTAACTTAAGTTTCGGAGTT
>DASSWT010000081.1:0-4594 GCA_035704555.1 Saccharospirillum sp.
ATCCTGCATGGCCTTTTTGGCGCCTTTGTTGGCCAGTGCCAGGGTGAACGGTAGGGTCGCGTGGTTCAGCGCCATGGTGGAGGTGCGGGCAACAGCACCGGGCATGTTGGCAACGCAATAGTGAACCACCTCGTCGACTACATAGGTCGGCTCAGCATGCGTGGTCGCTTTGGAGGTTTCGAAACACCCGCCCTGGTCGATCGCGACATCCACGACAACGGCACCGGGCTTCATTCGTCTGATCATCTCGGCATTCACCAGTTTTGGCGCTGCCGCACCTGGAATCAGCACGGCGCCCACGACCAGATCGGCCTCCAGGACATGCTGTTCGACGCTCTCGCGGGTGGAATAAACGGTGCGAATCTTGTTGCCGTATTGCTTATCCAGTTCGCGCAGCGTGTCGATGCTTTTATCGAGCACGGTAACATCGGCGCCCAGACCCACGGCCATGGCAATGGCATTCTGGCCAACCACGCCACCGCCAATAACCGTGACCAGCGCCGGCGCCACACCGGGCACGCCGCCGAGCAGCAAGCCGCGGCCGCCCTGGGCTTTCTCCAGGCAATGGGCACCGGCCTGAATCGACATGCGCCCGGCCACTTCAGACATCGGCGCCAGCAGCGGCAAACGGCCGGCCCGGTCGGTAACGGTCTCGTAGGCAATGCAGGTGGCACCCGAGGCGATCAGATCGTTGGTTTGCGGAACATCCGGTGCCAGGTGCAAATAGGTGAAAAGAGTGTGATGCGGCTTGAGCATCTTGCGTTCAACCGCCTGGGGTTCCTTGACCTTAACGATCATCTCGGCCCAGTCGAACACCTCGGCGGCAGTACCCAGTATTTGAGCACCGGCGGTCTGATATTCATCGTTACTGAAGCCAATGGCTGCACCGGCCTGGGTTTCGACCGCCACGTCATGACCATTGTGCACCAGTTCGCGCACGGCAGTCGGGGTAAGGCCGACACGGTATTCGTGGTTTTTTATCTCTTTTGGGACGCCTACTCGCATGGTCTTCTCCTGTGCTTCAGTAAGGCTGAAGCCGTTTCGCTGTTGTTAAAATCAGAACGCTGAGGACCATTCCAGTATAGAAAAAAATACTGAGGTAGGCGGCACTGAAATAAACAGAGAAAACAGGATATTAAGAGGAAAAAGCTTTTACTGACGATGAATTACTGGATAAAACCAAAAATCTGCAGTGAATAATTCTGTATATGCTTACCGGGGCCGGAATCAACCTTTTCCCAGCCAACCTCGCAGCCGCCCGAGCAACGAGTGCTGACGCAGCAACCGGTCGGCGCGGTGCTGGTAAAAGCAGGCGCTGTAGAGGGCTTCGGTCAGTTCTATGGGGGCTATGGGGCGGTTGAAGCGCACCCGGAAGCGTCGGTCGGCTTCTACCAATAGCCGTTCGCAGGCTCGATTGTCGGGTGCGTCATAGTCGTGCATGCGTTGGGGCTGATCAAAACGGATACCGCGCTGATCGAACTGGTCGGCAAACCATTCGATCATTTGCTGGCGTTGGTCCATGGAAACCTCAGACCGCGACCGGTGCGACATCCCGAACCGATTGACGTTCGATCAAACGGGGGGTGAATCGCAGCGGCTGGTCGGCACTGGCGAATTTGGTGTCGAGCTGATGCAGAACGATCCGCGCCGCCAGAGCTCCCATATCGTAAATCGGGTAGCGAATGGTGGTCAGCCGCGGGTTCAGCAGACGAGCGAGGATCACATCGTCGAAACCGACGACGGATATTTCTTCTGGCACCCGATGCCCCGAATCCTGCAACAAGGTAATGGCCCCGGCGGCCATGGCGTCGTTATAGGTAAAGACGGCGGTGACGCCCAGGTTCCGGTTGAGCACTTCGGCCATGGCCGAGTGGCCACCTTCTTCATCGGGGAAGGTGCGTACCACCTTGCGTTCGTTGAAGGGTACTGAAAATTCTTCCAGAGCACGCCGGTAGCCGTGTACCCGGTCGGCACCGTCTTCAATGGCAATGTTGGTGCCGATGTAGGCGATGTCACGATGACCCTTGGTCAATAAATGCCGGGTCGCCAGGTAGGCGCCGTATTCGTTATCGAGGTACACGCAGCGGTGTTCCCAGCCACGAATCAGCCGGTTGACGATAATAATGGGAATATCCAGTTCCAGCAGTTGCACCAGTTCGTCATCGGGCAGCGCCTTGGAGTGGATGACCAGGGCATCGCAGCGCCGGTCGAGCAGGAAGCGAATGGACTCCCGCTCCTTGTCTATGTGGTGATAGCCTGCTGTTACAATCACATGCTTGCCGCTGTCGTGCACCACGTGGTGTACACCGGCCATCAATGCGCCAAAGAATGGCGAATCGATTTCACCGACCAGCAAACCCACGCAATCGGACCGGCTGTTAACCAGGGCCCGGGCCAGGGAGTTGGGGCGATATTGCAGCGCTTCCATGGCGGCGAGCACGGCCTGGCGTTTATCGGGCACCACCGAAGCCGAGTCGTTGATTACCCGGGAGACGGTGGAAACCGACACGCCTGCTGCTTTCGCAACGTCTTTAATATTCGCCAATGCCCTACTCCTGAAGCTCTGTAAGTGTGCGACGCTCAAGTTTGACCGCTTTTCTGAATTGATACAACGCGGGTCGTGGCAATGGATGCCAATTCGATATTGAAAACGTTTTCAAATGCGATAAACTGCGTTGCAAAGAATAACAGGAGGCCCCGATGAGCGCCCATTCCTTCAACCCGAGCGACCACCCGCACCGGCGCTTCAACCCGCTGACCGAAGACTGGGTACTGGTCTCTCCGCACCGCTCCAAGCGGCCCTGGCAGGGACAAACCGAAGCGGTCAATGAACCGGAACTGCCCCACCACGACCCGAATTGCTACCTGTGCGCAGGCAACACCCGTATTTCCGGTGACCGCAACCCCAACTACACCGATACCTTCGTTTTTGGAAACGATTTCGGCGCCCTGACCGCCGACACACCCACCTTTGAAACACAGGACGACCCGCTGATGCGGGTTCAGGCTGAACAGGGGGAGGCCCGGGTGTTGTGTTTCAGCCCGGATCACGCCCAAACCCTGCCGCAAATGTCGGTCGCTGCAATTGGCAAGGTGGTTGATACCTGGGTTGAACAATTGGAGGAACTGGGCAGCCGCTATCAATGGGTGCAGCTGTTTGAGAACAAGGGCACGGTGATGGGCTGTTCGCAACCCCACCCGCACGGCCAGATCTGGGCCAGCAATGGCCTTCCTACGCTGCCGGCCCGCGAACACAGCGCCCAGCGCGACTATTATGAGCAGC
The DNA here is from genome assembly GCA_035704555.1 of Saccharospirillum sp. Taxonomy (GTDB): domain Bacteria; phylum Pseudomonadota; class Gammaproteobacteria; order Pseudomonadales; family Natronospirillaceae; genus Saccharospirillum. Next base: position 3,284 of record DASSWT010000081.1, read on the forward strand.
ACGGCCGCCCCCTGCTGCTCGACTACGCAGAACGCGAGGCTGCTGATGGCAGCCGCACCGTCGTCAGCAACGATCACTGGCTGGCAGTGGTGCCGTTCTGGGCCAGTTGGCCGTTTGAAACCCTGCTGATGCCACGCCAGCACCGGCGTCACCTGACCGACCTCACGGCGGATGAAAAGCATGCCCTGGCCGACATTCTCAAACGCCTGACAACCCGATACGACAATCTGTTTGAGACCTCATTCCCCTACTCAATGGGCTGGCACGGTGCACCCTGCGATGGCAACACCAACGACCACTGGCAGGTTCACGCCCATTTTTACCCGCCCCTGCTGCGCAGCGCCACAGTGCGCAAATTCATGGTCGGCTATGAAATGCTGGCTGAGCCGCAGCGTGACCTAACGCCTGAGCAGGCAGCCGAACGGCTGCAAGCACTCAGTGATGTCCACTACCGGGAACGACGCTAATGGATTTGTACACCACCGCACACCAGGCCTTTGAGCGGCTTTACGGCACCCCTGCGCAGCATCAGTTTCAGGCACCGGGCCGGGTTAATCTGATCGGCGAGCACACCGACTACAACGACGGTTTCGTACTGCCCGCGGCCATCGATTACCAGACCGTCATTGTTGGTAACCCCCGCGCTGACCGGGTCGTGAACCTGATCGCGCTGGATCTGAACGAGGCACGTTCCAGCTTTGCGCTGGACGAACCGATTGAACAGGACCCGCAAGCACCCTGGTCCGACTACGTGCGCGGCGTTTGCGATGTGCTTCGCAAGGCGGGCTACCAGCTTAGTGGCGCCGACCTGCTAATCACCGGAAACGTACCCCAGGGCGCCGGCCTGAGTTCCTCGGCATCACTGGAGGTCGTTACCGCGCGTGCCATGACGCAACTGGCCGGGGAGACGCTGAGCGGCACCCAGGCCGCCCTGTTCAGCCAGCAGGCGGAAAACCAGTTTGTCGGCTGCCAGTGCGGCATTATGGATCAGCTGATATCCGCCCGCGGACAGCAGGGCCACGCCGCCCTGATCGATTGCCGCAGCCTGACCACCCAACCCGTTCCAATGCCGCCCGACGCGGCCATCGTGATCATCAATTCCAACGTCAAGCGCGGCCTGGTCGACAGCGAATACAACCAGCGCCGGCTGCAATGCGAAGCTGCTGCCCAGCACCTTCAGGTACCGGCTCTGCGCGATGCGACACTGGAGCAACTGGAGCAGGCCCGCACAGGCATGGACCCGGTCACCTACCGGCGCGCCCGGCACATCATCACCGAGAACGCGCGCACCCTGGCTGCGGCCGATGCACT
>DASSWT010000019.1:0-4793 GCA_035704555.1 Saccharospirillum sp.
CTGCGGCCGCAACCGCGAATCAGCAGCGCATCACCGGTAAACGCCTTGCTCTGGTCGGCCAGCACAAAGGTCATACAACCACTGGTGTGACCCGGCGTTGACCGGGCTTCCAGAGTAATATTGCCAACACCGAAGGTTTGCCCGTCTTTCAGCGGCAAATCAACGTTCTCAGCCTCTACCGCTTCGCCCGAGGCAATCACACACCCCGTCTTTTGCTTGAGCACCCAGGCAGCGGTGATGTGGTCGGCATGAGCATGGGTGTCGACCACCAGTTTCAGATCGAGTTTTAACTCCCGAACCAGCGCCAGATCGCGCTGTACCTGTTCGAATACCGGGTCGATCAGCATCGCTTCGCGTGAAGTCTCGTCGCCCAGCAGATAGGTATAGGTAGAAGAAGTCGCGTCATAAAGCTGTCTGAAAATCATAAAAGCTCCTGCGGCAGTGGGCACACTATATTAGAATTAGGTAATATATGGTTATTCCAGCGTATTGCAACCCATGACTCTAACCCCTGGCCCACCACAATCCTGTAAACTAAGAAACATTAGCCAGCAAAAACGAGTCAGCCCCATGAAAGCCAGCATCAAAGATGCCCTAACCTCACCTGCCAAGGGCAAAACACGGGCAACCCATGCCTCCGCCCTGCACATTCTGGTTCGGGACGAGAAAAAGGCTCAGGATCTACTGACAAAACTCAAAAAAGGCGCCGATTTCGACAAGCTGGCCCGCCAGCACTCCACCTGCCCTTCAGGCAAGCGAGGTGGAGACCTCGGCGAGTTCAAACGAGGCGCCATGGTACCTGCGTTTGATAAGGCAGTGTTCAGTGGCAAACCGGGAGATTTGGTCGGGCCGGTAAAAACGAAATTTGGTTATCATTTGATTAAGGTTCTGTACCTGAAGTAACCACCAAACTGAGTGCTGGTGACCGGGTGGAGCTATCCGGGGTAGTTCGCAGCAGGGACTAAAACGCCAGGAGCGTTTTAGCATGAGCGCAGCGAGCTCGAAGGGTGAATCCCATGGAGGGGATTCATATCCCGAAGCCTAGGCTCCATGGACCAAAACGCCAGGAGCGTTTTGGTATGAGCGAAGCGAGCCCGTTAGGGCCAGTCCCATGGACGGGACTGGTACCGATCTACGCCGATCGATATGTCGCACCACCCGGATAGGTCTGCCCGGTTGCCAGCACGTTTTATGGGCACAAAATCTACCGCAACTGGCTGTCTTTGCTGCCCCGGCGGTTATACAGGCTGGGGCCGGCCGCTTCCTCGTCGAGTTCTGCCTGGCAGGTCACGCAGTGGCGCACGCCCGGTACGGCCTTACGGCGGGCCTCGGGGATGGGAGCATCGCATTCCTCACAGAACTCGGCACTGTCGCCTTTGGGCAACTGACTGCGCACGCGCTCAATGGCATCGTTTACCGTCGATTCAATCTGCTCGTTTACAGCGCCGTCACCGGCCCAGCCACTGGCCATACTGATTTCCAGGTGAATTATTCACCTCTTAAAGTAGGTGGATAATGCCGGATATCAAGTGCCTTTTCAGAACAACGACTTAACCCATAAGCCCCTTCAGGCTGTCATACATCAGCTTGCCGCCCGCCGCAATCAGCAGCACATAGCAAACCCAGTAAAACCAGGTTTCATTGATTCTATGGTGCATGTACATGCCCATTCGAATGCCGATCGGCGCCAGTATGACCAGCGCCAGAGAGGTTTTCAGGTTGCTGCTGTCGAGCATGCCCATCCAGGCATAAGGCACCAGTTTCACGTAATTGACCACGGTAAAAAACACGACTGTCGTGCCAACAAAAAGTGTCTTATTCATCTGTTGGGGCAGCAAATACATATTGATCGGCGGGCCACCAGCGTGAACGCTGAAGCTGGTCAGCCCCGCCAGGCCACCGTAAAACCAACCCGCCACTTTGCTGACCGGTTTAGCTTTCGGCGCCCTGCCGCGCCATTGCTGGGCCACCCAGTTCAGGGCGAACACCAGGGAAATAACACCGACGAACAGCTTGATGTGATCGTCTGACAGGTACTGATAGGTTGCTGCCCCCACCCCAATACCGACCATGGATGCCGGTAAAATAATGCGCAGATTGGGTTTGTCGTACACCCCGCGAAACCCCCAGACCGCGAACAGGTCCATCACGCACAAAATCGGCAACATAATGGCCGCCGCCTGACCAGGCGAAATCACCAGAGCCATCATCGGCACCGCGACAATCCCCAGACCACCGCCCATGCCGCCTTTGGAGATGCCATAAAGCAGGGTGGCGGGAATGGCGAGCAGGTAAAAAATCGGATCGGTAATCATGGGCACCTGACAGAGTTCGATACAGCAAAGGCGCCATCATACGCAGACTTTTTGCTTGCCGCGAGCAACGCGGCGTTTCTTGCTAACTCCCTCCATTGACATATGTTTTTTCATATATATGATCTCCCGTATTCATGGTTTACAGAGCCTCTGTTATGAGCCAGAAACAACGCGTTCTCTTTATTTGTACCGCCAACTCGGCCCGCTCCCTGATGGCAGAAGCCCTGATGCGGGATATGGCCGGTGACCGCTACCAGGTTTTCAGTGCCGGGCTCGAACCCAGCCAGGCTGACTTGCGGGCGCTGCGAGCCCTGAAAAGCGCGGGTATATCGACAGAAGGGCTTCGCTCAAAATCACTGAGTGATGTGCTCGACAAACCGTTCGACATCGTCATTACCCTGTGTAACAAGGCCACCCTGGAATGTCAGTCGGTACAGGGCACGCGGCAAACCCTGGCCTGGGACTTCGAAGACCCAGTGACCCGGACCGGGCTGCGCCCCTTTGAGACCACCCTGAACGAACTCAGCGAACGCCTGAAAATGTTCCTGCTGATTCAGGGCAAGCCCTTCCGTGCCCGCCAGCACAGCCTGACGCCATTGGCCTTCTACAAAAACCTGGCCGAAGACACCCGCTTGCGCGCCCTGCTGCTGATTCACAGCCAGCAGGAGCTCTGCGTCTGCGAACTGACCGAAGCGCTGCAGGAAAGCCAGCCCAAAATTTCACGCCACCTGGCGCAATTGCGCAAAAGCGGCCTGCTGCAGGACCGCCGTGACAGCCAGTGGGTATTCTATTCCATCAACCCGAACGTGCCCGATTGGTGCCTGACGGTGCTCGATGAAACCCTGGCCGCCAACACCGACTGGATCGAGGAAGATACTCAGCGCTTGAACAGCATGGGCGATCGGCCCGAGCGCACTGCCAAATGCTGTGCTCCTGCTCCTACAACCCTATCCAGCACTCAGGAAACCAAACTCTAATGGGTATTTTTGAACGCTTCATGTCGCTCTGGGTAGCACTGGCCATTTTTGCAGGTGCTGCACTTGGCTGGTTGTTTCCCGGCGCCCTTGAAAGCGTCGCCCAACTTGAATTCGCGCACGTCAACCTGGTCATCGCCGTTTTCATCTGGCTGATGATCTACCCGATGATGGTACAGATCGATTTTTCATCGCTGCGCCAGGTAACCGATCAGCCTAAAGGCCTGGCGCTGACGCTGGTGGTCAACTGGTTGATCAAGCCGTTCACCATGCTGGGCATGGGCTGGTTGTTTTTCCGGGTGATCTTCGCCCCCTGGGTAGATCCGGCCACCGCCACTGAATACATTGCCGGCATGGTTCTGTTGGGCGTGGCGCCCTGTACCGCCATGGTGTTTGTCTGGAGTCAGCTGACCCGCGGCAACCCGAACTACACCCTGGTTCAGGTGTCGGTAAACGATGTGATCATGATTATTGCCTTTGCGCCGCTGGCGGCTTTTCTGCTGGGGGTTACTGACATAGCCGTGCCCTGGCAGACATTGCTGCTATCCGTCGTGCTCTATGTCGTCTTGCCGCTCCTGGCAGGCGTACTAACTCGCCATTGGCTGAACCGACGCGGTCAGGCTGACCAGCTCGATGCCTTTCTCGCGGCGATCAAACCCTGGTCCATTCTGGGGTTGCTGGCCACGGTAACGCTGTTGTTTGCCTTGCAGGCTCAAACCCTGCTCGAACAACCTCTGGCGATCGGCATGATTGCCATCCCGTTAACACTCCAGACATACGGCATCTTTATCATTGCCTTCGTCGGCGCCTGGTGGCTGAGGTTACCGCACGCCATTGCAGCGCCGGCTTGCCTGATCGGAACGTCGAATTTTTTCGAGTTGGCGGTTGCCGTTGCCATCTCTCTGTTTGGTCTGCATTCCGGTGCGGCACTGGCCACGGTAGTGGGCGTACTGGTCGAAGTACCGGTCATGTTGTCACTGGTTGCCATTGCCAACCGCACCCAGCCCTGGATGGACCGACGCGCCACATCACGGCTCGCAACGCCCTGACCTTACCCTTTCTGTTTATTGTGGAGACACAGCATGCCCCTGAAAATCGGTATCAATGGCTTCGGCCGCATCGGTCGCCTGGCCTTGCGCGCAGCCTTCGACTGGCCAGATATGACCTTTGTTAAAATCAACGATCCGGCTGGCGACGCTGCCACTCATGCGCACCTGTTAAATTTCGATTCGGTCCACGGGATCTGGAATCACGAAGCGACAGCAGAGGGTGACGTTATTCATATCGGTGACCAGCGCATCACAGTCAGCAACTCCAAAACCATTGCCGATACCGACTGGTCCGACTGTGACGTTGTGATCGAAGCATCCGGCAAAATGCGCGACACGGCGTTGTTAACGGGTTATCTGGAACAGGGTGTCCGGCGCGTTGTTGTGACGGCACCTGTTAAACACCCCGATGTATTGAACGTCGTCATGGGCGTTAACGACGACCGTTACGACGC
>DASSWT010000221.1:0-3917 GCA_035704555.1 Saccharospirillum sp.
GCAGATTTGATAGACGCGTCCTTATCAGCCGTGGGGCGAACCGGTCTCAGCGCAGAGTGTGTTCTGCGTTGTCTGCTGTTGAAGCAGCAACGACGCTTGAGCTATGAACAGCTGGCCTTTCATTTATCGGATTCGGTAACCTACCGAACCTTTACCCGGTTGCCGGCTCACCTGTCACCCAGCCGGTCCTGCCTGCAGTCCACGATCCGCGGCATCAAGCCGGAGACCCTGGCGCAGGCGCACCAGGTACTGACCCGAAACCTGATGCAGCAGGGGGTGATTTCGATGGATAAGCTGCGTATCGACAGTACCGTGGTGGCCAGCTCTATTGCTCCGCCCAGTGACAGCCAGTTGCTCAATGATGGCGTTCGTGTGATCAGTCGGCTGCTGGCAAAAAGCAAAACCGAAACGGGCCTGAACATCCGCTTTACCGACAAACGCAAGGCGGCAAAGTCACTGGCGTTTCGCATATTCAACGCGAAAAGGGCGGCCAAGGATGAACTTTATCCCGAGTTGCTGAAGATCGCACGACTGGTATTGAAACAGGCGGATCGCGGGCAACAGCAGGTGATCGAAGGTGGGGGCGCTTCAGCGGCCCAGCAGAAATGGCTGGACGCTCTGGCACACTACACAGATCTGACATCGCGCGTGATCGAACAGACCGAACGTCGTGTCATCCAGGGCGAACGGGTTCCTTCCTCGGACAAGATCGTCAGCCTGTTCGAATCCCACACAGACATCATCGTCAAGGGATTCCGCGACGTGCAGTACGGCCACAAAATCAACCTGAGCAGTGAAACGGGGGGCTTTATCACCGCGTTAACCATCGAAGAGGGTAACCCCGGTGACAAGACCCTGTTCGTTCCGGTTCTGGATTATCATCACTCGGTTCTGGGTAAGTTGCCCCGTTCAGTGGTCGCCGATGGCGGCTACGCCAGTCAGGCGAACGTCGCGGCTGGGCGCGCCATGGGGCTTAAGCACGTGGTATTTCACAAACCGGTTGGTGTATCACTCACCGCCATGGGCGTGAAGTCGAAGACCTTTAACGCATTACGTCATTTTCGAGCCGGAATCGAAGGCAATATCTCGGAGTTCAAAAGAGCCTTCGGCGGCGCGAAAGCGAAGTGGAAAGGTCACGATGGCTTCAAGGCGTTTGTCTGGGCCTCGGCCCTGAGCTACAACCTGGTGCGGCTGGCGCGACTCGGGCCGGATTAGCCGACAGGTTTGGACTGAAAAGCTGTAAACGGGACGTATGGGAACGCCATGCAATGCACGCCCGTGGCCTGAACTTGGACTGATTGATCAAATAACGGCCAAACTGGTCGATATTCAGCTGTCGTCAATTTATTGAAGGCACTCAGTTCAGTCCCCATTTCCAGAAATGAGCTGAACTGGCTGAAAATGCGTGTTTCTGGATGGGCACTAGTTACGCACTGAGCCAGCCAACAGATGCAATATTCGTGGTCGTAGATATGCAGAGGGAAGAAATATGAAAATGGCGCCCAACAACAAGTTCCACTCCGACGTCCCAGCCGCCGCTTCGCGGCAGCCGGGCCGCGGGTGAACTTGGGCGTTGAGGCTGTAGAAAAAGGTCAGAAGGTATTTTCGACCCGAAATTGATCAATAAATGAACCCAAAATAGCCCCTATTCTTAAAATTTGGAGCACTCATCATCGGAAATACACCCAGATTTTACGTAGGAGCACCATCGGAAAAAGGGGCGAGGGGTTTTCTACAGCCTCGTTAGGCTCAAAACAAGCATCGGAGTACCGATGTACTCAAGGAGAAATGTTCATGGATGAGATCAATTTACTAGTGTTCATCGAAGTCATGCCTGGCAAGCGCAATGAGCAGATTGAGGCTTACAAGGCGCTCAAACCCCTGGTCGAGGCAGAGCCTGGATGTTTGCGGTATGAGTTGCTTGCTGACTCCAATGACGAGAATAAATTTATCCTTGTCGAAAAATGGGCATCGCAAGAGGCGCTGGATGCTCACGATAATACAGAGCATATGGTGGCTGCGAACGATCATAGTCCAACGTTCCGTGCAGGCCCGGCAAGGGTTCAGAAAGCCAGTGCTGTATTCTAAAAGCCTAATCGGGTAGCCGGGGGTATTTAACCCCCAGCCCCCACAACACCCTGCACCCTGCACCGATGCGTCGGACCGGCGGCTCCGCACAGGGCGTTTCCCGAAAACGCTCAAAGCAAGTCGGCCGATTAGCTCCGCTTACCCCAATGATGGTTTCTGATTTTGCGCCAGCGGTCCTTAATCCGGTCGGATATGGAATCACTGAGCTGCACAGGCTCCTCATTAATTTTGGGTTCAGGCCTTCACCCTGTCCCACCCATTACGATGGGCATTTGGCTACTATGCCGTCTGTTGACTTCTGCTCAATCACCGGCAGGGTTACCCCTACCAGCGCTATCGGTGTCCATCTCGTTCGCTCGCAACCGCCGATGGCAACGGCTGCGCCCAGGCTTGATCGACCAGGTGCCTGACTGGTCATTGACCGATCGCTCGTAGAGCAGATCCCGATACGTCGGTCCGCCCCAGATAAGGACATGCACTGTCACTGCACTGCTGACGGTTGGCCGCCCCCATCATTTACGGTGGCCGTCAGATCACATGGCTTCGTCGTCTGGTGCCCACTCGCCTCCGGCCTACGCCTCATATGATGTTCTTGTTCATCAGCTCGCAGTTTTGCTAGCGGCTTACTTCCGGCCGGCGCTCCGGAGACCTTTCCTCGCGGATTGGCCCTTGCCATTCGCTAGTGGTTAGCGTTCAATCGGATAAAACCGACTGAACGGTGATCTTCCCTCCGGGGACTTTCACCCGGGCGGCGCTCCGCACATTAGTTCATGCCCATGCTGGGCGTACCCAATGCCATGCAGCCGACGCTCGTACCTCGCGCGGCTGCATGGCTGGCGTTAGGCGACACCAGATGAGTGCCTCGCGACTTGGGCCTGTAGAGCCAGACGGCGAGCGGCTCGTCACCAATCTAGAACGGAGGACACGATGGGACTCTTGACCTTCAGCATCAACGTCACCCTGGACGGCTGCGTAGACCACGAGGAAGGAGTCGCCGACGATGAGACACACGCCTTCTTTACCCGTCTCATGGACGAGAGCGGGGCCATGCTGTGGGGCCGGGTCACCTACGAGATGATGGAGGGCTACTGGCCAGCGGTCGCCCGCGGCGACACGGAGGCACCACCAGCGATGCGCGAGTGGGCGGTTAAGCTGGAGGCTAAACCGAAGTACGTGGTTTCCTCGACGCGAAAGTACTTCCCGTGGGCCAACAGCTACCCTATTTCCGGTGACCTGCGCACAGCCGTACAGAAGCTCAAAGACGCGACCCCGGACGGCGTGCTCCTTGGCAGCGGCAAGCTCGCGACCGAACTGGACCGGCTGGACCTGATCGACGAGTACCAGTTGCTCGTCCACCCCATGATTGCCGGCCACGGCCCGACTCTTTACGAGAGCGGGCTGCCCAGCACGCGGCGGCTCGAGTCGATCTCGGTGAAACCGCTCCGCAACGGCGCGGTGGCCATGCACTATCGACGTGCGGGCTGACTGGGAGAGTGTCATGTCGCCTAGCAGACTCAAGTAAAAGGAGACTCACTGCGTTTGCGCCGTTGTTGACGGGTGTTAGTCGCCGGGCACCGGAATGACGTCCAAGCGATGGCCTGTCGATTTGCACTTTCATCGTTCGCCCGGTAAGGGAGATCTGCAATTCCGGAGAGGTGATTGGCAAATCTGGAGTCGCGGGTTTTATTCAGTTTCATGGTCTTGCTGATGCCTTGGTAATCTAGGTCCAAGCATGTGTTGTGTGCGCTGTGCTAGCTTTCGATATTTGTTAGACGCCAAGGAGGCATCATGACGGTCAAGCGTATGGATAATGTCGGCATCGTGGTTGA
>DASSWT010000241.1:0-12848 GCA_035704555.1 Saccharospirillum sp.
CGCACCTTGTGCAAGGCGGCGTTCAGGGCCTGCAGCCGCTCGATGTTGACGTCCAGCCCGGCGCTGGCCTGGTTCGGGTAGAAGCGTAACTGAACATCGACCTTGCCGCGTTTGACCTGCTTTTTAAGCGCCTCACGCAGCGGCATTTCCACCGGCTTCAGCGTATCGGGCTGACGGAAGGTCGGTTCCAGGTAACGATGGTTCACCGAGCGAATTTCGACCGACAGGGTACCGAAGGGGGTGTCTTCCTCGCGCCGGGCGAAGGCGGTCATGCTGTCGGTCATGGCTCAGGCCTCCGGGTTCAGCGTAGCGCGCTGCAGGTCACATAGTTCAGCGACACCCTTGCGAGCCAGCGCCAGCATGGCGTTCAGCTCATCTGGCTGGAAGGGCTCACCCTCGGCGGTGCCCTGGATCTCAATAAAGCCGCCGTCGCCGGTCATGATGACGTTCAGGTCGGTGTCACAGGTGCTGTCTTCAGCGTAGTCCAGATCCAGCACCGGGGTGTTTTGCCAGATGCCGACCGACACTGCCGCTATGGGATGGCGAATCGGGTTGGTCTTGATCATGCCGTTTGCCAGCATGTGGTTAACGGCGTCGGTCAGCGCCACGAAAGCGCCGGTTATGGCGGCGGTGCGGGTGCCGCCGTCGGCCTGAATCACATCGCAATCGATGGTGATGCTGTGTTCGCCAAGCGCGGTCATATCCACTGCAGCGCGCAGCGAGCGGCCGATCAGGCGACCGATTTCCACGGTGCGCCCACCCTGCTTGCCACGCGCCGCTTCGCGCTGGTTGCGGGACCCGGTGGCACGCGGCAGCATGCCGTATTCGGCGGTGACCCAACCCTGGCCCTTGCCCTTCAGAAAGCGCGGAACATTGCTCTCGACGCTGGCGGTGACGATGACCTGAGTGTCACCAAAGCTGACCAGCACAGACCCTTCGGCGTGCTTGGTAAAGCCGCGTTGAATACTGACGGGGCGAAGTTGATCGGGCGTACGACCGCTTGGGCGCATAGGGTAAAGCCTTTCACTGATTGATGAACCCGACAGTATAGAGGTCGGGCCCGCCTGTGCACACCGTGGATCAGGAACAGCGTGCGGGCGCGTCCAGTTGCGTGAAGCGGTAGCTGTAGCCGGGTTGGGCGTCGCTGCTGTCGCGCAGCACCCAGGGCAGGGGGTCGGCAGCGTGCCAGCTGAAGGTTTCCGGCCACTGGTGTTCGACCTGAACAAACCGGCTGTCGAGCGACGGGCTGGTTACTGTCAGAGTCGGCCTGGGGCGGTCATCGGGCAGTACCAGAGTGATTGGCACCGGCTGCAGGTTGACGGTCAACAGCGTTAGAATGCCGCTTGCCGACGGATCACAGTGCGCATAGGCTTGAATCACCGACCCGCTGCCGCGCACCTCGACCCAGCGCGGGCCCATCAAACGTGTCCACAGCACCTGCGCCCAGTAATCCGGATTTGGGCTGTAGCGGGTGCGATGGGCGAGCAGGGCGTAGTCGCCGCCAACCAGTGACTGCCGAATAACGGTATCCTGCCCGGTCAGGGCCGCGGTACCCAACTGGGTCAGCCACCACAGGCTGGAGCCAAAACGATTGGTCAGCTGATCAACCCCGCCGCACTGGGCCGGACCGGTTTCCCCCAGCCACAGCTCAGAGTCCGGCGAATAGCGGTCAACCCAGGCGCGTACGCGCCTTGCCTGACGGGTAAATTCGGTGACCGCTTCAATATCGACCAGCGACTCCCATTCGGCCCCTTCGGTGCGAACGCCACAGCGGGACGACTGAGTCGGGTAATAGTGCCAGCTGAAGATGGCCGGGTTGGCGCCGTTCTCCAGAAACGTACGGGAGCTGCCCACCAGAGGCCGCAGTGGTTCACCGATCTCCGGCCAGAAGGCATTGGCGGGCCCGGCCAAAGGAATGGAGCCAGTAAATGCCCGGGCCTGCGCGAATTCTTCGGTGTACTGGTCAAAACCGTATTGGTGGCGCAGGCCAAACATCAGCCAGTGGGCGCCGGGTTCATTGCCGAATTCGAGCACGCCGTTGTAATCATCAGGCAACCAGCCCAGCAGCCGCTGCAACTGATCGGGTCGCCAGTCGCCCTGGTCACGAACACGGGGGCCGGTGCTGGTAGTTATCATCGGGCGGGCCCCGACCTCACCGGTAAAATTCAGAAAGCGGTTCAGGTCGTCCCGCGTCAGGCGGGGCTGGGCGGCGAGCGGTTCATCGGGTGCCTGCCACCAGAGTTTGTCGGCTTCGGTACCGCCAAGGCGAATCCAGGCCGGGGCCAGAATCCTCGTCCAACGGTGCAGGTCGGCATCGGTCAGATCCAGTGGCCGCGGCGGCCCGTCCAGATCCGTCCACCAATCGCCGCCGGTCAGCATGGCCGCATCGATGGCGACGCCTACAAAATCGGCACTTGTTTCGCCGCGCTCGAACCCCAAACTCAGATAAATAGTGGTCGGGGTCCTGGCAGGGGCCCATACTAAACCGATCAGGATCAGTACCAGCGCTGCGGAAAGCCATCGTGGGTGACGCCACAGGGCGCGAAGCAATGAAGTCATGCGTCAGTTATAGGACGATTTCATGACCGTTTGACGACACCCATGATGCCCGGTGAACGCAACATGGCCCGGCCCCGTACTGACCTTTCAAGACTCAACAAAAGGACACCACCATGACCAACCCTTTGCTCGAACCGCATGAATTGCCCCCTTTTGAGCAATTCAAGGCAGACCAGATCGTTCCGGCCATGACCGAGATCGTCGACACCAGCAAGGCACGCATCAATGAATTGGTAGAAACCGTTACCGAACCGACCTGGGACACCCTGATCGAACCGATCAGCGAACTGGACGAACGGCTCGACAATGCCTGGGCGGTGTTCGGCCACCTGACTGGCGTTAAGGATTCACCCGAACTGCGTGAAGCCTACAGCCAGGCGCTGGCGCTACTGACCGATTACCAGAGCTGGCTTGGCCAACACGATGGCCTGTTCAAGGCCTATAAGCAGATCGCACAGCGGGATGACTTCAACAGCCTGTCCACTGCCCAGAAAGCCGCCATCGAACAGGCCCTGCGCGATTTCCGGCTGTCTGGCATCGACCTGAACGAGAACGACAAGAAAGCGTTCGCCACCCTGCAGTCGGAACTGGCGCAACTGCAGCAACGCTTCAGCGAACATGTACTCGACGCCACCCAGGCTTGGTCGCTGCACATTACCGATGAAGCCCGCTTGTCCGGCTTGCCGGCCTCGGCCCGGGCCACCCTGGCGCAGTACGCCCGTCAGAAAGACAAGGAAGGCTGGCTGGTCACCCTGGAAATGCCCTCGGTGATCCCGGTGCTGACCTACGCTGACGATCGCGAACTGCGCCGCGAAACCTATCTCGCCCACGTCACCCGCGCTTCGGATGTCGGCCCGCACGGCGGCGTTTACGACAACGGCCCGGAGATGACCGATATTCTGACCAAACGCCATGCCGCCGCCGAGTTGCTGGGTTTTGCCAACCACGCCGAAGTATCGCTGGCAACCAAAATGGCCGACTCACCCGCCGCCGTGCTCGATTTCCTGAATCAGCTGGCCGAAAAAGCCATCCCCCAGGCCAAACGCGAGTATGAGGAGTTGGTGGCCTTCGCCCGCGATGAACTGGGCATGACGGATGGACTGGAGCCCTGGGACGTCAGTTACGCCAGTGAAAAGCTAAAAGAACAACGCTATTCGGTCTCCCAGGAAGAGCTTAAACCCTATTTCCCGGCGCCACGGGTGATCGAAGGCCTGTTCGAGACAGCTCATCGCCTGTTCGACGTGTCGTTTGAACCGGTTGCCGAGTTCGAGACCTACCACCCGGACGTTCAACTCTACAACGTGCTGGAAAACGGCGAGGTCGTCGCCCGGTTCTACATGGACCTCTATGCCCGCGAAGGCAAACGGGGCGGCGCCTGGATGGACGAATGCCGCAAGCGCGTTCGCATTGGCGGCAAGCTGCAGAAGCCGGTCGCCTACCTGACTTGTAACTTCACACCACCGGTCGATGGTAAACCCTCGCTGCTGACGCACGATGAAGTGACCACCCTGTTCCACGAGTTTGGCCACAGCCTGCACCACATGCTGACCCGAGTGGATGTCAGCGATGTCAGCGGCATCAGCGGTGTCGCCTGGGATGCCGTCGAGCTGCCCAGTCAGTTCATGGAAAACTGGTGCTGGGAGCCGGAAGCGCTGGCCTTTATTTCCGGTCACGTCGACAGCGGCGAACCGCTTCCGGCCGACCTGCTGGAAAAAATGCTGGCTGCCAAGAACTTCCAGTCAGCCATGGCTACAGCGCGCCAGCTGCAGTTCTCTTTGTTCGACATGAAGCTGCACAGCAAAGCCGAAGGCTTTATGGTGAACGATGTGCAAGCGGTGCTGGATCAGGTTCGGGATGAGGTTTCGGTCATCAAAACCGTGCCGGAGAACCGCTTCCAGCACAGCTTTGGGCACATCTTCGCCGGCGGCTATTCAGCTGGTTATTACAGCTACAAGTGGGCCGAAGTACTCAGTGCCGATGCTTACAGCCGCTTTGAAGAAGAGGGCATTTTCAACGCCGAGACCGGCAAGGCGTTTCGCGATGTGATTCTGGCCAACGGTGGCAGCGTACCGGCCGGGGACCTGTTCAAACAGTTCCGCGGGCGGGAACCGCAAGTCGATGCGTTGCTGCGGCATAGTGGTATAGCGGCCTGATGCAGAGCGTTATATAACTCAAGGCTCAGGTACCTTAGGTGGCCATGGCCCGCGCCAGCCACCGGTGAAGCCCTTGCGGGGTCGGCGTAAATCCATCCAAGGAGCCTAGACCGCAGGGTATGAATCCCTTCCATGGGATTCACCCTTCGGGCTCGCTGCGCTCATGCTAAAACGCTCCTGGCGTTTTAGTCCCTGCTGCGGACTCCCCCGCAAAGGCTTCACCGGCAGCTGGCGCTCGTATTGTCCCTACCCCAGAGCTTGAATTTTAACCCTGAGCTTTTTTCTTCAGCGCAATGGCTGAGAAATGCACGCCTTTCCAGCCATGCTGCATAAACTGACGAATGTTGGCGTGATCCTGCCCGTCGGGGTTGCCCAGCACATCCTTGTGGTAGTAGTCGCCAAACAACGCCAGGGTCGTCTCCGCTGGCAAATTCATCGCATGGGCAAAGGCCAGCAAGCGGCATGAACCCTGGTTGGTACCGGCGGCGTTGTGCTGCTCGCCGACGGTAAACGCCACCGGCGTGAACTCAAATTCCCGGTCGATCACGGCAATCGCCTGGTCAAAGTCGATCGTCTCCGGCCGGGTGTATAGTTGTTCTGTAAAATCGTTCAGTGTCATCAGGCTAGTCCGTCGGTGGCCAAACCAGCATTTTAACACAAGCCCATAGCGTCACAGCGCCTTGAACCTGATCACAGCGTCACCTCCCGGCCCAACAACCAGTCTACCCAGCGGCCCAATCGCTCCCGGCCGTGCTCAACGGCCATTAGCATGGCAGGGACGTAAAACAGGATCAGCAGAGTCGCGAACATCAGCCCAAAAGCAATGCCGGCCGCCATCGGAATCAGGAACTGGGCGTCGAATGAGGTCTCGAACAACAAAAATCCCAGGCCCCCGACGGTGGTCAGAGTGGTGATGATTACCGCGCGTAGCCGCCGCACACTGGCTTCGATAATGGCCAGCTCCATCCGCATACCCTCCTCCCGTAACTGGCGGTAAACCGTCACCAGCACAATGGCGTTGTTGATCACGATGCCCGACAGCCCGAACAGACCGTAGATGCTGAGCACACTCAGTTCCAGCCCCATAATCCAGTGCCCGGCGATGGCACCGGTCAATCCGAAGGGAATTGTCGA
The DNA here is from genome assembly GCA_035704555.1 of Saccharospirillum sp. Lineage (GTDB taxonomy): Bacteria > Pseudomonadota > Gammaproteobacteria > Pseudomonadales > Natronospirillaceae > Saccharospirillum. The sequence continues at coordinate 5,847 of DASSWT010000241.1, forward strand.
CATCACCGCCAGTGGCCAGCTCCAGCTTTCGAACACCCAGGCCAGGGCGATGAAAATGAGCATCAACCCAAGCACCGCTCCAATCTGCACATCGCGGAAGAACTCGTTTTGAGATTCCTGGTCGCCTTCGACGCGCAAGCTGACATTGCTGAACTGGTCAGCCAACCCCGCCCGAACCTCGGTATCAATCAGCCTGTTTACCTCGGTCAGGTTCACCTCCGGGCTGTTTCGCTTGGCCGAGACTTCAACAGACAGCTCACCATCCACCCGGTTCAATTGCTGAATGGCCCGTTCAGCCGAAGGCTTGGCCAGAGCCGACAAGGGCCGCTGGGTACCGTCTGGCAACTCAATGGGCAATTGGGCCAGTCGGGGCCAGGCGTCCACCTGAGATTCCAGCAACCGCAGTTGCACCGGGCGCTCTTCACCCCCGATTTGCAGGGTTTGTACCTGGAAGCCGTTGGTCCAGTTGCGCAAGGTGCTGGCCAGTTGCTGCGACGTCAGCCCCTGTGCCAATGCATCTGCGGTGAGGGTCAGGTTCAACTGCTCGGCGCCCAGCGGCAGGTTGTCTTCGATGTCGATCAGCCCCGGTATTTGACCGAGCCGTTGCCGGGTCCAGCTGGCAGCCTGCTGCAACCGCGACAGATCCTCGCCGACCAGTCGCACCCGAACACCGTCGGTGGAGGGGCCCTGCTGACTTTCGATGAAGCTTACCGACACTAGCCCGGCGGGCTCTTCCACTCGCTCCCGCCACTGTCGGGTTATTTCACTGTTGGACACCGGGCGTTCGGTACTGTCGTCCAGCTGCACAAATAAGGCGCCGTCTTCACGGGATTCCCGGTGCGTTTCCATGACCACGGTTTCAACCAGATTTACATCGTACGACTGCTCAATATCGAGCAGGGCAGATTCCATATTGGTCAGAAACGCCCGGGTCACGGCCGGATCGGTGCCCTCGGCAAAGTCGACGTTCATTTGCAACGCCGGCTGCTGAATGGCCGGGAAAAATACAAACTGAACTCGTCCACTGGTGACCAGCGAGACCGCCAACATCAGCGCCACAACCGACAGCGCAAAGGTGGTTCCCCGGTAGGCCACAGCCAGTGTCACTGCACGCCGGAAGGGCCCCTGGCGAAACCGTTCAAACCCCTGCTCAAAACCAGCACGCAGCCGACCCGCGGGTTTCAGGTTGCCCTTGCCCACGCTGTGCGCCAGATGACCGGGCAAGATCAGGAAGCACTCAATCAGCGAGGCGGCAATGGCCATGATCACCACCAGTGGCACACTCTTGGTAAAGACCCCGGCCTGGCCACCGACCAGCAGCAGGGGCAAAAATGCCGCAATGGTGGTTACCGAGGAGGCCACCACGGCCGGCAACATCTGTTGCGCCGCCCGCAAGGACGCCTGGCGGGGCTCTTCACCCTGTTCCATGCGGCTGTAGGCGTTTTCGCCGACCACAATGGCATCATCGACAATCACCCCGAGCGCCACCAGAAAGCCAAACAGGCTGATCAGATTGATGGAGTTGCCGCTCAATTCCAGAAAAATAAATGTACCGAGAAAGGAGATCGGTATGCCGGCCGCGACCCACCAGGCCAGCTTCGGCCGCAGAAACAGAAACAGCACTGCCAATACAATCAGTAAACCGCCGATGCCGTTATCCACAATGATGCCAATGCGGGCCCGCACAAACTCGTAGGTTTCATTATAGACGTGCAGTTCCATGCCGGCCGGCAGGGTCGGTTCAAACTCGGTGACCCACTGGTTCAGGATCTCGGCCATGCGCAGAGTGTCTTCACCCCGGGTGCGACTGAGTGCGAGTTTGACGGCAGGCTGGCCCTGGTAGGACACACGGGTCTGATCGGCGTCGCGGTCTTCACTCAGGGCCATGCGCTGTTCAAGGCTCACGATGGCATCGCCCAGCGTCAGTGTCTGGCGCCCGAGGGTCGCTGGGTCGCTGGCTTCGGCAGGTACCCGCAGCTGCGACTGCAGTTGGCCCTCACCAATGATGCCGGCGGGTACATTCTGGTTCCGGGCGGCCAGCTGTTGCCCCAGATCCGACAAGGAGGCTTCGCCCGACAGAAACTCAGCCACGGTCATGCGCAGGTTCAGTTCCCGTTCGGGCAGGCCGTTGAGATCCACCTTGGCGATGCCCGCCGCCTGCAGGCTGGTCTCGGCCGTCTCGGCCCAGTATTGCAGCTCGTTCAGCGTTACGTCACCGTACAACAACACCTCGGCGACCGGTTCATAAAACACCTGACGAGTCACCTCAGGCTCATCGGCCCCTTCGGGCAGCGATACGGTGTCGAGCGCTTTCTCAACTTCGGCCACAGCCTGCTCGATGTCACTGACCGCCTCCTTAAAGGTGATGGTCATGAAGGAGCCACCCTCTATGGTCGTGGTGGTCAGCCGGTCCACTTCGGTCAGTTGGAGAATGGCCTGTTCGAGCGGAATGGTCACACCTTCCTGAACATCCTCGGCACTGGCACCGGCCCACTCTGTATTCACGGTAGCAACTTTTAGCTCAAAGTCGGGTAAAAACTGGGTATTGAGCCGATCGAGAGCGATCAGGCCAATAAAGATCACCACAAACATCAGCGCATTGGGCGCTACTCTGTGATGGGCGAAGGCACGCAACAGGCCGCTCATTGTTCGGCTACCTTAACCGCCAGACCTTCGGCAGCCTGCTGCAATCGGGTTGCCAGTATGCGATCTTGCGCCGACAGATCCGCCTCGATCAGGCGCCAGACCCGGCCTTCTTCAAATTGTTCTCCCAGTACCCGCACCGGCACACGCTGCAGCCGATTGTCGACCACCCGATAGACCGAGTCATTGGCATAGACACTGGCGTCCGGCACACGATGTGCCTGTATCTCAGGCAGGCCGAGCCTGAGGGTGTAAGTCCGGTTCAACGTGGCTTGAGGCTCGTCTGCTTCAGCCTGAAAATAAAGGCGCACGCTGCCTCCGTCAGCAACCGGATCACGGTGCCTCAGCTCAACCGGCAGTGTCCCCGCGTCGGTTTCGACCTCCGCAGTCAGTGACGACAGCGGATCAACCTGAGGCAGCGCGGTGACCGAGACCCAGGCAACCCATTCGGTATCACGGTCGTCGACCAGCGTCAGCAGAGCGCCACCGCTGGTAGCCCTGGCACCCGGTCGGACATCCAAAGCAGCGACACGGCCGGCGAACGGCGCGGTTACGGTGGCTTCGGCCAAGTTAGCACGGGCCTGTTCCAACTGGCTGGTGAGCTCAACCCGCTGCGCTGCAAGTTGCTGCTGGACGTCATCATAGCGGACGATCGCCAGTTCCCGCTGCTGCAGAGCCAGTCGCTGATTTTGCAGGGTGCGCTCGGCGGCTTCCAGATCGGCGGCCGAGCTCAGGTTCTGGCGCGCCAGATTCTGCAGTCGCTCGACACTGCGCTGGGCAATCGAAACCAGGCTCTGCTCGATCGACAGGGCGGCCAGATCGCTCTGATACTGGCTTTGTTCAAGCCGGCTACGCGATGCCAATTCAGCCCGGCGGGCTTCCAGTTGCGTCACTTGGCGTTGCAAGGCGTCGTCGTCCAGCTGCACCAGCACAGCCCCGGCCTCAACCGACTGACCCACGGCAACCTCAACGGACTCAACCACTGCGGCTACCGGGCTGGTCAGCACCACTGACCGTCTGCTCTGGTAACGGGGATACAACATCAACTCCGGGGACCAGCGACCGGTGCCTGCACCGACCGTAGCCACAGTCGGTGCATCGGCCAGCGGCTGTGGCTCGGCCTCCGCGGTCTCGCTGTTGCCGCCTGAGGGTTCCGGCGGGCCATTCATCCACAACGCCCCGGCCAACCCGGCGCCAAGAATGATCAGGGGCAAGCTCCATCGTACCCAGCGGCTGCTCATCTTTTTCGACACTCTTTAGACAGGAATCAGCCAGAGGTACGTCCAGCTGCTGCCATTGGTTCATAGTGACACCCTGGTTCAGCCGCCGACCAGTCAGACCGGTAGAGGAAGGAGTCGAAACGTGATCAGCAAAATCGAGGCAAAGCCCCCGGGAGCGCCAAACCCGAGAGCCGGGGGATCAAGCCAGTTCGGCCCGCAGTTGCGCCAGTACCGGGACGGTATCCGGACGAACCCCGCGCCACAATTCAAAACTGACAGCAGCCTGACCGACCAGCATGCCCAGTCCGTCGGAGCAGTGGCCAGCGCCTTGCTCACGGGCCCAGCGGTTGAAGGCGGTTTCATCCTTGCTGTAGATCATGTCATAACAGTGGGTACCGGGCGTGAACAGCCCGTCGGGCAGCGGCGGCAAATTCCCGGTCAGCCCGGCGGAGGTGCCATTGATCACCAGATCAAAACGGCCACTGAGCTCGTCGAACGCGCTGGGCGAGACTTCCGGGAAGTCGTCAGTCAGTTCCTCGGCTTTGGCCAGGGTCCGGTTGGCCAAAACCAGGGTGGCCGGGTTGCGCGCCAGCAGGGTTTCCAAAACGCCCCGAACCGCTCCACCGGCACCCAGAATCAGCACATTGCGATCGGTAATGCGCCAATTGAGCAGGGTTTCGAGATCGTAAACCAGCCCTTCGCCGTCGGTGGTATCACCCAGAATCCGGCCATCCGGCTGTTTGACCAGGGTGTTAACCGCCCGGGCCCGTTTGGCGCGTTCGGTTAAATCATCGGCGAAGTCGTGGGCATCCTGCTTGAAGGGGGCGGTAATATTGAAGCCCCGGTACCCATCACGAAACATCTGCCAGACCCGGGTTTCAAAACTGGTGACCGGCAACTCAATAGCCTCATACTCCAGCGCTTCTCCGGTTTGCCGGGCAAAAGCGGCATGGATAACCGGAGACAGACTGTGCTTGATCGGATGGCCCAATACCGCATAACGGTCCATAGATGATCCTTAGTAATGGGTAAAATTCGAAATTCTGGCAAACGCCCGCTGCGCGCTGATTGAATCGATAATTCCGGGAAAAAACAAGCACCCCGGTGGCACCCTGGATACCCGATCGTGAAAACACCAATGGCTGACGTCTAAAACCAGGGTCATTGCAAAAACCATAGTCAGGGTAAGGCAGAATGTCTATGGCTAATGGAGCTTATGCACGCTAAAACCAGAGCGCTGCGATCAACTGCCCCAACTGGATGCCAGCCCACAGCCAGAACCCAACAGACACCAGCCACAACCCGCCCACCAGCACTCTGCGCCCGATACCCGGTGGTGGGGCATCCACGGTGTTGCGGTGGGAAGGAGTCGTCTCAGATTCTGTTGGTTTCATCGGGCAGGCCAGTGGTCGCAGTTGTCAGTTCGCTCAAGACTGACCTGTCCGGTTAGCCGGCGTCAATACCGGACCTGCCTGAATGTGCGACCGGTCAAAAGTGATACAAAACTTAGTCAGGCTCGTAAAACTGACTCGAATCGCAGGCGGGTTACCGTGACATTGACACTCCGGTGTCTGCTTTTGCACCCACTAACCTCTGAATTCAAGAGTAACCATATGAGCAACCTGATCCGACTGATGTACATCAGCCGTGCAACTTTCAAACCCACTCCGGCTATCCTGGGCATTGAACCCCATGTCGCGCGTATTTTGCAGTCCTCCCGCATCAACAACGCGAAAATTGATGTCGGTGGCGTGCTGTTCTACGGTGATGGCTACTTTTTCCAATGCCTGGAAGGCGACAAGGCTGCGGTTCACAAACTGCTCGAACGCCTGCACCGGGATGACCGCCACTCTGATGTGAAGGTGGTGTCTGAAAAGCCGGTACAGATTCGTCGCTTCGACGACTGGTCGATGAAGTACACGGCCATTAACGACGCCATCAAATCGCTGCTGGGCAAATTCGGTTTCAAAACCTTCAATCCCTACAAGTTTGAAAAACAGCACTTTGAGGCTCTGATCGACGCGCTGGAACGAATGAACCAACCCGATGAAATCATCGAAGGCAACGATCCGAAGCGCAGCGCAAAAAAAGCACCGTCACGGGCTGAGAAAGAACGTTCCGGGTGGATAACCATGGGGATTATTGCCCTGATTCTGATTGCCGGCGGCATGCTGCTCACCCAGCTTTTGTAACTCAACACCGCAGAGACGAGCGGCGGGTGCCGGGAGAGCCCCTTTGGGGGAGTCCAGTAGCCGTTGCGGACCAATACCACCAAGACTGACCACTGTTCCCTGCTTGGGTCACCCCTGGCGGGCTGGTACACTGCGCCGGCTCGTCTTCGCCTCCCGACAGGACATCCAACCCCATGGCACAGCTCAACCCCAGACAAGAAGAGTCTGTCAAATACATCAGCGGTCCGATGCTGGTGCTGGCCGGGGCGGGCAGTGGCAAAACCTCCGTTATTACCCGGAAAATTGCTTACCTGATCAACGAGTGCGGCTACAAGGCACACACCATTGCCGCGGTGACCTTTACCAACAAGGCCGCGCGCGAGATGAAAGAGCGGGTGGGCAAGCTGATCAAGGGCCAGGCTGCGCGCGGGCTGATCGTTTCAACCTTTCACAACCTCGGGCTGAACATCCTGCGCAAGGAGGCCAGCCACATTAATCTGAAGAACGGCTTCACGCTGTTCGACGATCACGATTCCAAAGCGCTGATCAAAGACATCTTGCTGCGTGAAGTCCCCAATGCCGTCGACGAGATCGACCATTTTCGCAACCTGATCAGCCGCTGGAAAAACGATCTGACCGAGCCGGCCGATCTGCGCGGCAAGATGGAAGAGGCACGCGATGCGCTGGCCGTCGAGATCTACGAGCAGTACAACCGGATGCTCAGCGCCTACAATGCCGTTGATTTTGACGACCTGATCCGCCTGCCGGCCCTGCTGTTCACCAGAAACCCCGAAGTGCTGGCAAAATGGCAGCGCAAGATTCGCTACCTGCTGGTTGATGAATACCAGGACACCAACTCCTCCCAGTATCTGCTGGTGAAACTGCTGGTGGGTGATCAGCCCCGCTTTACCGTCGTCGGCGATGACGACCAGTCGATCTACAGCTGGCGCGGTGCCCGGCCGGAGAAC
>DASSWT010000293.1:0-2520 GCA_035704555.1 Saccharospirillum sp.
TCGAAGGTGCGGGGGTCTTTGTAGGGGAGTTTCATGAAACCGCGTAGGCCAAGGCCCTGGATGTCTTTTACGGCGGCCAGCATTCGGTTTAGGTGGTTGCGGAAGTTGTCTTCCTGGCTGGCGTCCAGCAGGCGGTAGTAGTTGTGGATTTTCAGGTTGCGGGGCAGCACTTCGAAGATGATGCAGCCGGTGTGGTGGATGCGGTCGAGGGCTTCGATTTCATCCATGATTGAGGGTGGCAGGGTCAGGTATTCGTCCGGGTCGCGGCCATCTTCGAAATAGGAGTGCATGCGTTCTGTGTCTTCGCCTTTTGGGGCCGGGGTGACCAGATAGGGGATGCGCAGGCTTTTTGGGGGGATGAAGGCATCGGTTTCACGACGGCGGTCTAGGTGGAGGGTGTCGCGGGCGTTGTACATAACCGCCTTGAAGGTGCCCTGGCGGTAGACGCCGCGCGCGAGGTTGACCATGTTGTTGACCGACTGGTGGAACGAGCGACGCAGTTCCGGGTTGTGCAGGCTGAAAGCGGATTCGATGCGCACGCCGTCGGCATGCCATTTTACCGCCAGGCCGCCGACGATGGGGTAGCGGCCGAGCCGGCTTACAGCGGCGACGAAGGCTTTTTCGGTTTCGCCCATGCCTTGCAGGTAATTTTTGTAGTATTTGTCGAGTTGTTCGTCTTCGACGTCCATTAGGGTGTCGTCGGGGTTTTCCTGGCGCAGGAAGGATTTGCGCGAGCTGTAGACGGCGGTGTCGATTTCGCGGTGCCGCTCGCTGACCCAGACTGGAATCATTGGCGCGAGGTCGTCGGCTGGGGCGATGGCGACGATGTGGCGCATGCGGCTCATGTGGCTTAGGAAGTAGTTGCCGGCCTGCTGGCGCTGGCCGGTGTCGTCATCAAGCATGGCGGCCAGCACCCGGGCGAATTCGATGGGCAAGCCGAGCGCTTGTGGTGTAATGACTTTGCGGCCGAAGCGGCAGCCCTGGCCTGAGGCGAGTGCATAAAGGGTGGCGGCGGTGCCCTGTTCGTCGAAACGGGGGGATGAGAGGCCGCCGTTCAGTTGTTCATCGCCAATGAAGTACACATCGCCGAGTTTGGCGTTGGTGTGCTGCAGGTCGGACGACATTAAGTCCATTACGCTGTTGGAGATGAACTGGTGGTCGGCGTCTAGCTGGGCGAAGACGGAGGAGCCCCAGTCGATCAGTTGCACCTGTTCGGTGGTCGGGTCGAAGACGAGGTTGCTGGGTTTGATGTCGCCGTGGACGATGGGTCGCCACTGGCCCTGGGCGTCGGTTCGGGTTCGCAGATAGCGCAGCAGGTCGGCCAGTTGGGCAGCGATGTTCAGAATCAGTTGCGGGGGCAGCCGGCCGGTTTTAAGGCCGTAGTCGTCGAGGTCGAGCCCCGGGGCGCGGGTCATCACCAGAATGGCCTGTTTGCCGACGCGAACGAAGTCTTTGACCTGGGGGATCTGCGGGTGGTCGAGCAGTGATTGCAGGTCGCTTTCCTCTTCGAGCCGGTCTTGCACGTGCTGGGGCAGGTTAATTCGGGAGAATTTGAACACCAAATCAACCCCGGTGCGGGTTTTGCCACCAAACACGAAGCCAAAGGCGCCCTTGCCGATCAGTTCAATATCCTGATACCCCAGCCGCTCCAGCTGTCGCATGCAGAGCTTGATCCAGGCTTTGAGCTTGGCGGCGTCCTGATGCGAGAGCAAATAGATGCTTTGCTCTTCAGGGATGTAAAAGTGCTTGAGGCTGTGCTCCACCGGCGGGCTCCTGTGTTTGGTCTCCAGTTTGGCTAATCCTCTTAGGAGAATCCAGCTTCGTGGTCGTGTCATGAGTCAGAAATTCGGTGGGTAATTTAGTGCGGTGGTTGCTTTTGGTCTGGTGGCAGGCGGACTGTCGGGTACGTCTACTGGGGGCACGTCGTAAATACATCCATGTAGACTCGGAGACCGGATATGAATCCCATCCCTGGGATTCACCCTTCGGGCTCGCTGCGCTCATGCTAAAACGCTCCCGGCGTTTTAGTCCATGCGGTCTAACGGCCCCCAGTAAACGCACCCGACAGTCCTTCGATCATCTGTGGTTGAATTGCCGCGAATTTCTGACTCATGACACTTGGGATGCTTCCTGCCAACCTTTCTATTGGCGAATCCGTTCATATACGCAAAGGTTCACTGCGGAAGCCAAATTCAGCGACTCGATTGTGCCGGAGCCTGGAATGGTGAAAGCGGTGGCATTTAGGTCGGTTAGGGCTTCGCGGGGAACGCCTCGTGCTTCGTTGCCAAAGACGTAGCAGTCTACTGATTTGAAGCTGGGATCGGTTAATGGCTGGCCGCTCATATCCAGACTTGCGATGCTTGTAAAACGCCCGGCCACACTTTCCAAAGGCACATCCAACTCCATCGGCACATGAAAAATCGCCCCCATGCTGGCGCGGACGACTTTGGGGTTGTAGGGGTCGACGCTGCCGGGGCTAAGCAGGCAGCGGAAGCCGCCGAACCAGGCCAGGGTGCGCAG
>DASSWT010000319.1:0-2910 GCA_035704555.1 Saccharospirillum sp.
ACCGCGACCTGGGTTCCGGGCTGAAACTGGCCGTTGCGGTCCCGCTCGACCACGCCAGCCGCGTCGATACCCGGCGTATGGGGGTAGTGTCGGCTGACGCCCTTATGGCCGTTTGCGGACAACGCATCTTTATAGTTCAGCGAGGACCAGTGCACCCGAATCAGCACATCGTGGTCGGGTAAATCACTCATTGACCGGTCTTCAATGGTGCGGGTAACCCCCTGATCGGTCAGATGTATGCGAAACGCTCGATAGGTCGTCATCGTTGCCCCCTGGAGTGCAGTTACGGATCCTGAGTCTTTATGATCCACTGGATAGCTATTATCTAAAGTTTCGGAGTTCAGTTTTGCCTTGGTGGCCGGAATCCGTGTCTGGCACCGGGTGCACCTATCTGGGGTCGGCGTGAACCCATCCATGGGGCCTAGACCGCAGCATCCATGCTGCGAACTTCCCCAGATAGGTACACCCGGCACCTGACACTAAGTTGGTTGCCAACTCCGAAACATGAATTACTATCAGTCTACCCAATTCTCTCGCTGCAGATTATACCGCTTTAGTCGCCTGCAAACTCACACAGAGCCCGCACGCTATAGCCGGCACTGGTCAGAGTTTGGCTACCACCCAGATCCGGCAGATCAACAATGGCGGCGCATTCAACCACCTCGGCACCCAGGCGCTGCACCAGCGAGCAGGCTGCCACCAGGGTGCCGCCGGTGGCAATGAGGTCATCAATCACCAGCACGCGCTGACCGGGTTTGAGTGCGTCGGCATGAATCTGCAGCACGGCCTGGCCGTACTCAAGCTCATAGGCCTCCTCGAGCGTATCGAACGGCAATTTACCCTGCTTGCGGACCGGTACAAAGGCGGTATTCAACTGATAGGCTAACGGTGCGCCCAGAATAAAACCGCGGGCATCGATGCCGACAACGGCGTCGATCTCGTGATCGAAATAGCGATGAACAAAGGCATCGATCAGCTGGCGAAATACTTTTGCATCGGACAACAGCGTGGTGATGTCCCGAAACTGAACACCGGGTTTGGGCCAGTCCGGCACGGTTCGGATGTGAGCCTTGGGGTCAAAGACCGGCGCTTGGTTCTCATTCTCTGGTACAGAATTATTGGGCACTGACAGCTATCCACTTTGAATAAAAAACGGGGTCATTGTAGCGGCCCCGTTTTGATTTCGCGATGTTAAGGAGGCTCTGAACCCGTTAGACGTTACAGGAAGATGTACTTCAACAGTGAGGCACCAGCGATGATATAGACACTGATGTTGACGTCTTTGGCCTTGCCGGCAAACACCTTGACCACCGCATAGGTGATGAAACCGGCCGCAATGCCTTCGGCAATCGAATAGGTCAGCGGCATCATTACCGCCGTTACCACCACCGGAGCGGCTTCGGTCATGTCTTTCCAGTCAACGCTGGAGATTGAAGAGATCATCAGCACGGCAACAAACAGCAGCGCTGAAGCGGTCGCGTAAGCCGGAATCATTTGCGCCAGTGGCGAGAAAAACAGCGCCAGCAGGAACAATACTGATACGGTCAGTGCGGTAAGCCCTGAACGACCACCCGCAGCAATACCGGCACCGCTTTCGATGTAACTGGTGGTGGTTGAGGTACCCAGCAGTGAACCGGCCACGGAGGCGGTGCTGTCGGCCATCAGGGCCTTGCCCAGGCGCGGCAGCTTGCCGTCTTTGTCGAGCATGTTGCCCTCTTTGGCCACCGCAACCAGAGTGCCAGAGGTATCGAAAACGTCGACAAACAGAAATGACAGAATAACTGCGATCAGGCTCAGCTCAAGCGCACCGAGAATATCCAGCTGAAAAAACGTCGCGCCAAGGCCAGAGGGCATGGCCAGAAATCCGTTGTATTCGACCAGATCAAAGAAGAAGCCAGCAACGGTTACGGCCAGAATGCCAATAATCACGCTGCCGGTTACACGCCGGTGGTGCAAGGCGGTGATCAGCGCGAAACCCAGAAACGCCAGAATCACCTGGGGTGAGCTCAGGTCACCGGGGCCCACCAAGGTTGCGTCGTTATTCACCACGACGCCTGCGCCCTGCAGACCGATAATGGCCAGAAACAAGCCAATACCGACGGCGATGCCCGTTTTCATGGAAGCCGGAATGGCGTTAATGATCCATTCGCGCACTTTGAAGGCGCTGAGCAGCACAAACAGAATACCGGACCAGAACACGCAGCCCAGAGCCACTTCCCAGCTAACGCCCATGCCCATCACAACACCGAAGGTGAAGAAGGCGTTGAGGCCCATACCGGGCGCCAGTGCCACCGGGTAGTTGGCCAGCAGACCCATGATGCCGGTACCCAGAGCGGCGGCAATACAGGTCGCAACAAAAACTGCGTCGAAGGGCATGCCTGTCGCCGACAGGATGCCCGGGTTCACGGCGATGATGTAGGCCATGGTCAGGAAGGTAGAAATACCCGCAAGCACTTCGGTGCGAACATCGGTTCCGAGTTCTTTCAGCTTGAAGAATTGTTCCAGCATGATGATTCCTATTATAGGCAACCCAACAGGGCGTCCTTTGGGACGCGCCTGGGAGCCTTATTTTTATGGTTTTCCGTAACAGCTGTGTTTTTGTGTAACAGCTGTGGTGTTTTGTAACAGCGGCGATTTTCGCAGACTTTACACGCGCAAGCACCTCTGGACCGTTCGGTCAGAATTTAACTTAGCAGATGCTGTGCCAGGAGGGAGGATTATTTGATAACTCAAGTTTCGGAGTTCGCTAGCGAAGGATCAGCACCGGACGCCAGGTAGGGCTATCGAGGGTGGTCCGCAGCAAGGATGCTGCGGTCCAGGCCCCATGGATGGGTTTACGCCGACCCTCGATAGCCCTACCTGGTGGCCGGTGCGGGCGACTGGCAACATAGCCAACCGCGAACTCCGAAA
>DASSWT010000031.1:0-6179 GCA_035704555.1 Saccharospirillum sp.
ACCGGCACGGCGATCATGGTAATCCAGAACCCGACGAATTCATCCCAGACGATGCCGCCGTGGTCGTGCACGCCCATGTCTTTCGACACCCGGTCACAGAGGTAACACCCCCCAATGAAAGACGCCACCACCACGGCCAGGTAGAGCCAGAGCGGCAGCAGTGAGAGCAACAGGAATAAGGGAACAGCAGCCAGCGTGCCAAAGGTGCCCGGTGCTTTGGGCGCGGCGCCACTGCCCAGGCCAAAGGCCAGAAAATGCGTCCAGTGGTTGTGCCAGCGGCGGGCACTCGGTTCAATCATTCGTTACATCCTGTTGAAAAACGAGTTGGTCAGAAGTGTTGGAAGCCTGTCTCGCTTAAGGTGAGAGCCTCGCCATTATGCCGAATCAACACCTGGCCGTCGCCTGCTTGTGCCTGGCCAATTCGGGTGAGTGGCAAATCGAGCGTTGCGGCGAGGGCGGTTATTGCATCGCGCTGGCCGGGTGCGGCGGTAAAGGCCAGTTCATAGTCGTCGCCGCCACTGAGGATCCAGGACCGTACCTGGTCTTCCGGTTGCCCCCGAAAACTGGGGGCTTGCGGCAGCATTGAGGTTTCAATCTGCAGGTCGAGGCCGCTGGCCTTGGCGAGGTGGCCACAGTCGGCCACGAGGCCATCCGATACATCGATGGCTGCGCTGGCCAGCCCGACCAACCGCTGCCCAAGCTCAATGCGGAGTTGTGGTGACCAATAGGCGGTCAGCCAGTCTTCCGGCACTGATGCCCGGGCCGGGTTGAGTACCGCCGGTAAAGCCGCCGCCGCTCGCCCCGGGAAGCCGGATACCCAGAGGTCATCATCGGGTTGAACGCCGTCCCGGCGCAGGGGAGCATCGACCAGGCCGTGCATTTGAATACTGATCACCCGGCACGGCCCTGAGGTGGTATCGCCCCCCGCCAGCACCAGACCATAGTGTTCGCTGAGTTCGCTGAGTCGACGGGCGAAATCATCGAGCCAGGTATTATCAATAGGGCTTGGCAACGTTAGCGCGAGGGTAAAAAACGCGGGGTCCGCCCCCATGGCGGCCAGGTCGCTGAGCGCTGGCAGAAAGGCTCGTTGGGCGGCCTGGGCGCCGGTAGCTGCTTCGGGAAAGTGCCGGCCGGCGACCGCCGTGTCGATGGACATCACCGTGGTCCGGCGCGGATGCCAGATCAGGCAATCGTCGCCCTGACCGAGAATCAGATCCGGGTGAGAGCCGCGCCAACCGCGGAAATAATGCTCGATGAGTTCGAATTCGTTCATGGCGGGGAGTGTGGCTTTGCGGCCGGGGAAAGGCAAGATACGAGCCTTACCTGTGTTTGCACCCTCCATCTTATTATATTATATTACATATCAAGCTAGCTGGTGGTTGGTTAGTACCGTGTTTGCAAGCAACCTGAGCAAACAAGCGGCCATTACCAACCTGCCTAGCTTGACTCAAACAACAATAAACCAGGCGACTGAGGAATGGACCGGCACTCGACCGACCCACCCATCGCCGAGGGAGACAACAATGAAAAACCCCAATACCGCTCTGGCTGCTGCAATCATGTCATTCTCCATGGCCTTTTCCGGCATGGCCATGGCCGAAACCGTCGGCATCTCCATGCCCACCAAATCATCCGCCCGCTGGATTTCAGATGGCGAAAGCATGGTGGCGCAATTTGAAGAGGCTGGCTACGACACCGACCTGCAATATGCTTCTGACGACATTCCCACCCAGTTGTCGCAAATCGAGAACATGATCGTTAAAGGGGTCGATGTACTGGTCATCGCCTCAATCGACGGTACCACTCTTTCATCCGCTCTGGATCAGGCTGCCAGCATGGGCATTGAAGTGATCGCCTATGACCGCTTGATCCGTGGCTCCGAGAATGTGGATTATTACGCCACCTTCGACAACTTCCAGGTGGGTGTTCTGCAAGCCGAGTATATCGAAGAAGCGTTAGCCCTGGATGAAGGCGAAGGCCCCTTCAACATCGAATTGTTTGGTGGCTCGCCCGACGACAACAACGCCTACTTCTTCTACGACGGCGCCATGTCGATTCTGCAACCGTACATCGACAACGGACAGTTAGTCGTGCAAAGCGGTCAGACTGGCATGGACACCGTTTCAACCCTGCGCTGGGATGGCTCCGTCGCCCAGGCTCGTATGGATAACCTGCTGAGTGCCTACTATTCAGATGAGCAAGTCGACGCAGTACTGTCTCCGTACGATGGTCTGAGCATCGGCATTATTTCTTCGCTGAAAGGTGTCGGCTACGGGTCGGGCGATCTGCCAATGCCGGTTATTACCGGTCAGGATGCCGAGATTCCGTCGGTTAAATCGATTCTTGCCGGTGAACAAACCATGACGGTCTTTAAAGACACCCGGGAACTCGCCCGCGTTACCGTCGGCATGGTGGATTCGCTGTTCAAAGACTCAGAACCGGAAATCAACGACACCTCAACCTATGACAATGGCGTTAAGGTTGTGCCTTCCTACCTGCTCAAACCCGTTAGTGTGGATGCCTCCAACTGGGAAAGCGTATTGATCGACAGCGGTTACTACGACATGGACGACATTCGATAACCGGGTCCTATCTGACCATTGACGTAAAGCGCGAGGCTTAGCCCTTGCCGGAGTGGCCCCCCTTTTCTGGGAACGGCCACTCCTAATCGCCTCAATCATCGATTAAAGCAGTCTAGACGAGGTTACTCCGTGGATACCATCCTCGAAATGCGTCATATCACCAAAACCTTTCCGGGTGTCAAGGCGTTGGACGACGTCAGCATTCAGGTCAAAGATGGTGAGATCCACGCACTGGTCGGCGAGAACGGCGCCGGCAAATCAACACTTATGAAAGTCGTCAGTGGCGTTTACCCGCACGGCAGTTTCGACGGCGAGATTCTGTTCCAGGGGGAAAAACGCGAGTTCAAATCCATCTCCGACAGTGAATCCCTGGGCATCATCATTATTCATCAGGAGCTGGCACTGGTGCCGCAACTGTCGATTGCTGAAAACATTTATCTCGGCAACGAACAATCTGCCGGTGGCATCATCGACTGGCCTAGAACCCATTCGCAAACAGAACAATTGCTGGCCAAAGTTGGTCTGACCGAATCTCCCGGCACCCTGGTCGGCAATATCGGGGTTGGCAAGCAGCAACTCGTAGAGATTGCGAAGGCGTTGTCCAAAGACGTTAAGTTACTGATTCTCGACGAGCCAACCGCCAGTCTGAACGAAAAAGAAAGCGATGCCCTGCTGGAGCTGTTGCTTGAATTCAAACGACAGGGCATCACTTCCATTCTCATTTCCCACAAACTCAATGAAATTCGCAAAGTGGCGGACACGGTAACCGTAATTCGCGATGGTGCAACCGTCAGCCGCCTCGATTGTTCGAAAGAACCGATCAGCGAAAGCCGGATCGTCGCCGACATGGTCGGACGCGACTTGTCAGACCGTTTTCCACCGCGAACACCCGACATTGGTGAGGTGATTTTCACCATCCGCAGCTGGAATGCCTACCACCCTCAACATGCAGACCGACAAACCATCAAAAATGTCAGTCTTGATGTCAGGGCCGGTGAAATCGTCGGCATTGCCGGGCTTATGGGGTCTGGCCGAACCGAGCTGGCGATGAGCATATTCGGCCAAACCTATGGCCAGAAGATATCCGGAAAAGCATGCCTTCATGGTCGCGAAGTAGACCTGAGTACCGTTCAGAAAGCCGTTAATTGTGGTCTCGCCTATGCGACAGAAGACCGCAAAACCTATGGCCTGGTGCTGGACGATACCATCTCACGCAATATTTCGATGGCTAACCTCACTGAGGTCAGCAAAGGCTTTGTGATGGACGACAATCGGGAGCAGTTCATAGCTGAAGACTACCGCCGAAAAATCAATATCAAAAGCCCCAATGTCCATCAGAAAACCGTGAACCTCTCCGGCGGCAACCAGCAAAAAGTGGTGCTGTCGAAATGGTTGTTCACCGACCCCGACGTACTGATTCTCGACGAGCCAACACGCGGCATCGATGTCGGGGCCAAGTACGAAATTTATAACATCATCAACGAACTGGCCGCACAGCATAAAGCCATCATCGTCATCTCATCGGAAATGCCGGAACTGCTGGGTATCAGCGACCGGATATACGTTATGAACGAAGGTGAGCTGGTGGGCGAAATGCCAAAGGCAGAAGCTTCGCAAGAAGCGATCATGACCATGATCATTCAATCCGGGAGACAATAACAATGTCGACACAAGCCTCTTCAGTCGATAAGCCCAACAACGAGTCGGCATCCACGGCCGGTTTTTTCAAATCACACCTGCGCGAATACGGCATCCTGATTGCCCTGGTCGTTATCATGGCGCTGTTTCAGTTCCTGACCGACGGCATTTTGCTCAAGCCGATTAACCTGACCAACCTCTTCCTGCAAAACAGCTACATCATCATTATGGCGCTGGGCATGCTGATGGTGATTGTCTGTGGTCACATCGATCTCTCGGTAGGCTCGGTGCTTGGGTTTATCGGTGCGCTGGCGGCCGTGATGATGGTCAACTATGAGATCAGTTATCCGGTTACCTTTGTCGCTTGCCTTCTGGTCGGCACCCTAATTGGCGCAGCCCAGGGGTACTGGGTTGCCTACTATCGCATTCCGGCCTTTATTGTCACGCTCGCCGGCATGCTGGTGTTCAAAGGCCTGACCTTGTGGTTGCTAAACGGCCAGTCGGTAGGCCCCTTCCCGGATCAGTTTCAAAAGCTGAGCACCGGGTTTCTGCCCGACCTGTTTCCGTCCAGCGACTTTCACGTAACCTCCATGCTGCTGGGTATCGCCACCTCAGCGTTGCTGATCTACTTCAACATCCGCACCCGCTATAAACAGGCGCAATACGGTTCTGTGCTGGAACCGATTCAGTTCTTCGTCGTGCGCAATGCGCTGATCGCTCTGGCGATTCTGTACATCACCTATCTGCTGTCTACCTACCGCGGGGCGCCCAACGTCCTGATCCTGATGGCGTTGCTGATCTCCATTTATACCTTCGTCACTCAGCGCACGACCTTTGGTCGTCGTATATACGCCATCGGTGGCAACGAGAAAGCGGCCATGCTGTCTGGCATCAATACCAAACGCCTGACGTTCCTGACCTTCGCCAATATGGGCATGCTCGCCGCCCTGGCCGGCATGGTATTCGCCGCCCGGCTGAACATGGCCACGCCCAAAGCCGGTGTGGCCTTTGAGCTCGACGTTATTGCAGCCGTGTTTATCGGCGGTGCCTCCATGCGCGGCGGTTCCGGCAAGATCATCGGTGCGGTCATCGGCGCCCTGATCATGGGTGTAATGAACAACGGCATGTCGATTATGGGTGTCGGCATCGACTGGCAACAGGTGATTAAAGGCCTGGTCCTGCTCGCGGCCGTTATCTTCGACGTTTACAACAAGAACAAGGCCGGGTAAGCGGCTCTTCAGGGCTATTCGAGCGTTACACGGGTTGACAGTGAACCCGGTTAATTGGATTATTATATTAATGTATTACAAATAAGGTTTCCTGATGACTCGTCGTAACGATAATGACAAGAAAAACAGCGATACAGGCGGAACCCGACTGCGATCGGCAGAATGGTTCGGAACCCGTGACAAAAACGGTTTCATGTACCGCAGCTGGATGAAAAACCAGGGCATCCCCGACCACCATTTTGAAGGCAAGCCGGTCATCGGCATCTGCAATACCTGGTCGGAGCTCACCCCCTGCAACGCCCACTTTCGCACCATTGCCGAGCGCGTCAAAAACGGCATCCGCGAGGCGGGCGGCATACCGGTCGAGTTCCCGGTGTTCTCCAACGGCGAGTCCAACCTGCGCCCCACGGCCATGCTGACGCGTAACCTGGCCTCGATGGATACCGAAGAGGCCATACGCGGCAATCCGATCGACGGCGTGGTGCTGCTGGTCGGCTGCGATAAAACCACACCAGCCCTGCTGATGGGTGCAGCCAGTTGCGACCTGCCGACCATCGTGGTGACCGGCGGCCCCATGCTGAACGGCAAGCACCAGGGCAAGGACGTTGGCTCCGGCACCCTGGTCTGGCGCCTGCACGAAGAGTACAAGGCAGGCAAGATCAGCCTGCATGAATTTCTGGATGCCGAAGCCGGCATGTCCCGCTCGGCCGGTACCTGCAACACCATGGGT
>DASSWT010000054.1:0-5422 GCA_035704555.1 Saccharospirillum sp.
AAAAATAACTTTAACTGTGCCGCAATGGTGCGACTGCTGAGTTAACAGTCCACAAATAGCGCATAAAACACTTTGCTATCGACATGAAATCTTCCCTCACAATAAGTCTGCAACCCGCAATTTAGAGCCTCCTCTCCGGTATCTTTTTAACCTTGGCACGTTAATCGCTATTACCAAATTACAGTAATCGTTTTTGCACCGGTCATCACCGACGAGCACAAGACGACTACCACACAGACTACTTGGCAACGGTGCCCTGTTCGCAAACATGCGGACTTGGCGCCGTTTTTTTTTGCACACCATTCAGCCTCGCCGTCTTGGCAGACTGAGTGCACTGGTGAACTCTATGGAGACTTTAACCATGACTTTCACCAACCCTTCAACACCTCTGCACCAAACCATTACCCGGGCACTGGCGGGTGTTGTTCTGTATTCAACCGTGAGCGTCGCCCAGGCTGATCTCGGCTGGCCAGAAAAAGAAGCGCTGACCTTTGGTTTTATTAAACTAACCGACATGGCCCCGCTGGCCATTGCCTATGAGAAAGGGTATTTCGAAGACGAGGGGCTGTACGTAACGCTCGAAGCGCAGGCGAACTGGAAAGTATTATTGGACGGCGTTATTACCGGTGAACTCGATGGCGCTCACATGCTGGCGGGGCAGCCGTTGGCGGCAACGCTGGGTTATGGCACCCAGGCGAACATCATCACGCCTTTTTCGATGGATCTGAACGGCAACGGCATTACCGTCTCCAACGATGTGTGGGCGAGCATGAAAGAACACATCCCGCACGAAGACGGTAAACCGGTTCACCCTATCAGTGCAGAAGCCTTGCAACCGGTGGTCAGTGAATACCAGAACCGGGGCGAGGCGTTCAAGATGGGCATGGTCTTCCCGGTATCAACTCATAATTATGAAATTCGTTACTGGCTCGCCGCTGGCGGGCTTCACCCGGGTTATTACGACCCGGCCAATGGCGACACCTCTGGTCTGATCGATGCTGATGTGCAACTGAGTGTCACACCCCCACCGCAAATGCCATCAACGCTGGAAGCCGGCACCATTAAGGGCTACAGCGTCGGTGAGCCCTGGAACCAGCAGGCGGTGTTCAAAGGCATCGGTGTGCCGGTCATTACCGACTACGAGATCTGGAAAAACAATCCTGAAAAAGTGTTTGGCATCACCGAGGAATTTGCCGAGGCTTACCCCAATACCTCGGTGCGCTTGGTGCGTGCTTTAATTCGGGCCGCACACTGGCTGGATGCCGACAACAACGCCAACCGTGAAGAAGCCGTTCGAATTTTATCGCAACCCAAATACGTCGGTGCCGATGCAGAGGTTATTGCCAATTCCATGACCGGCACCTTTGAATACGAACGCGGCGATGTTCGTTCCGTGCCCGACTTCAATGTCTTTTTCCGCTACAACGCCACCTACCCCTACTACTCCGATGCCATCTGGTATCTGACTCAAATGCGTCGCTGGGGGCAGATTGATGAAGAAAAAACCGATGACTGGTATTTCGACATGGCCGCGCGGGTGTATCGCCCCGATCTGTATCAAACCGCCGCTGAAAGCCTGATCGAAGACGGCATATTCAGCGCCGACCAGTTCCCGGCCTTTGCCAGCGAGACCGGCTTCAAACCCGAGCAGACTGAATTCATCGACGGCATTCCCTACAACGGCCGTGAACCCAACGCCTACCTGAGCCGTTTTCCGATTGGCCTGCAAGGTAGCAACGAGTAATCGTCCGGGGTGCACTCCCATTTAAGGGAGTGCACCCCAATGAGAGGACAGGAGACTGACATGACTGCACAGACCTTCATTCACCCATGGCGCAAGATCAAGCTCGTGCTGAGCACCCGTCTGGCTGATTTCAACCCGGTGCAATGGCTGACATCGCTGTTGTTGCCTGCGCTTGGCATCGCGATTTTCCTGATGCTGTGGCACGTCGGTGCCAGCCAGATCAATACCTCACTGGGCACCTTTCCGGGCCCGGCCGATGTGGTGGAACAAAGCCAGTCTTTATGGGAAGGTCACCAGACCGAACGAGCAAAAGAAACGGCTTTCTACCAGCGCCAGGAAGAGCGCAATGCGGCACGCATGGCAGACGACCCAGGCTACAGCCCGACCATTCACAGCTACCCCGGCAAAGCGACCTTTATCGACCAGATCTACACCAGTTTGTTTACCGTGCTGGCCGGCTTTCTGGTGGCCAGTGTTATCGCCATTCCCTGTGGCATTCTGATCGGTTTGTCGCGTTCAACCTACCAGGCGGTGAACCCCATTATTCAGATTTTCAAGCCGGTATCACCGCTCGCCTGGCTGCCACTGGTCACCATGGTGGTCAGCGCAGTCTATGTGTCGGATGACCCGATGTTTGAAAAGTCCTTCATCACTTCGCTGTTAACCGTCACCCTGTGCTCACTGTGGCCAACGCTGATTAACACCGCCGTTGGTGTGGCCAATATTGATCGCGATTTGCTGAACGTCAGCAAGGTTTTGCGACTGCCCACCCTAACCCACATTCGCAAGATCGTTATTCCATCGGCTATTCCGATGATGTTTACCGGCCTGCGCGTTTCGCTCGGCATCGCGTGGATGGTGCTGATCGCCGCTGAAATGCTGGCGCAAAATCCGGGGCTGGGGAAATTCGTCTGGGATGAATTCCAGAACGGCAGTTCCGATTCGCTCGGTCGCATTATGGTGGCGGTGCTGGTCATTGGTTTAATCGGCTACGCGCTGGACCGGGTCATGCTGTTGCTGCAGCAAGCCGTCAACTGGGATAAAACCAGTGAACAACGCTGAGCACCGGACGACACAGCAATCGCTAAACCATTATCTGGCGTGAGGAGATTTACCATGACACAGACACACCTCGAACTGAGCGGCGTAGGCATTGACTTCCCAACGCCCAAAGGCCCCTTTACGGCGCTACAAGACGTGAACCTGAAGGTTCGCGATGGCGAATTCGTCTCCCTGATCGGCCACTCCGGTTGTGGCAAAAGCACGGTTCTCAACATTGTGGCCGGCTTGCACAAAGCCACACGCGGCGGCATTCTGTTAAACGGCAAGGAGGTGGACGAACCCGGACCAGAACGGGCCGTGGTGTTCCAAAACCACAGCCTGCTACCCTGGTTAACCGCCTGGGAAAATGTTGAACTGGCGGTTAAACGGGTGTTCGGCAAAACCAAAAGCCGGGCCGAAATGAAAGACTGGATTGCCCACAACCTGGAGCTGGTGCACATGGGTCACGCCATGCACAAACGCCCGGGCGAAATTTCCGGTGGCATGAAACAGCGAGTTGGCATCGCCCGCGCACTGGCCATGCAGCCGAGCGTGTTATTGCTGGATGAGCCTTTTGGGGCACTGGACGCCCTGACCCGCGCTCATCTGCAGGATTCACTGATGGAGATTCAGGCACAACTGGGTACAACGGTGATCATGATCACTCACGATGTCGATGAAGCCGTGCTGTTGTCCGACCGGATTGTGATGATGACCAATGGCCCCTCGGCAACCGTCGGTCAGATTCTGGAGGTTGACCTGGAGCGCCCGCGCAATCGTCTGGCACTGGCTGACGATGTGCACTACAACCACCTGCGCTCTGAAGTGCTGACATTTCTGTACGAAAAGCAACGCAAAATTGAACCGATTTCATCACGGAAGATGGCGCCCACTCAGGCAAAAAAGAAAACCGAGGTTGCCTGACATTTTTGTTAAGAGGGTGTGAACTGCGCCCTCTTTATTGATCTATTTTTTAACAACACCTCCGAATTGCCAGAATAAATAGCCCGCCTCTACACCTTGTTCTGTTATTTCCTTACGGTTTAACGGGCCATGCCCCCCAACAAACGACGCTTCTGACCATAGCCTGTTACTGAGCAACAAAGCTGACCTGTTGGGCAGACCCGGTTGTCGCCGTCGACATTGGAGATGCCTGTTCAGGAGTGATAGCGTAAAGCGCTTCATTCACTCCCGAAGGACTTGAACGCCCCATGGCGTACCACAGTTATTTGCACCTGGTATCGAGCTACCAGCAAGATCGCGCTGCCATCAACGGCCTGATCGAATCAATCGTCTCCAGCCTCGACCGCATCAGTTTGCTCACCGACCCCAACGCGCAGCAAGAGGAAGTCGCCCATCTCAGCAAGGCCTATCCATTCATTGAAATGCTCTACAGTCTGGATGAGCTGGGCAAACAATTACTGCCTTCCGCCTACGGCCAGGGCGTCACCGAACCAACCCGACGCACCTTGGGGCAGAACAGTGATCGCAGCCACCGGCCCTACTTTCAGGCGGCCCATAGAAACCCGGGCGCCATCACCGTCTCCGAACCCTATTTGTCGAGTGCGACCCACCGGCTAGCTATTTCAGCCGTACTGCGCTTTAACCGGAACGATAACGCCAACCCGGCTGAAACACCCGGCTATCTGGTGCTGAATCTGAACCTGCAGGCGCTGATCGCCTATCTGAACAACGATCAGTTGCGCTATCGATTTCACCCGGCTTTTCGCGCCGTCTATGCACTGATCGGGTCGGTACTGATTGCGGTCTCCGGCCTGTTACTCTGGGCATCGCTGGAATCATTGCTGGGCACGATACTAACCCCGAGTCACATCGCGACCGACTCTTTCGGTGTCGTCATTCTCATTACGCTGAGCCTGGCCATTTTTGACCTCGGCAAAACCATCATCGAAGAGGAAGTCTTTGTCCACAAAGACATCCACCACCATGGCTCAACGGAAAGAACCATAACCCGCTTCATGTCTGCTATTCTGATAGCGATCTCAATAGAGGCATTACTACTGATGTTCAAATCGCTACTGGGTGAGAGCGATCAACTGATCCAGGCGGTCTATATGATGCTATCAGCCGTGGCCCTCTTGATAGGGCTCGGTATTTACCTGAAACTGAGTCGACCCGATAGCAATAACGGCGGCTAACTTAGATCTCAAGTTTCGGAGTTCGGGGTCGGTTGGGAGGGCACTGGTCCGCGACAGCCACCGGGTATGCCCCTGTGGGGTCGGCGTAGATCCATCCATGGAGCCTAGGCCGCAGGATATGAATCCCATCCATGGGATTCACCCTTCGGGCTCGCTTCGCTCATGCTAAAACGCTCCTGGCGTTTTAGTCCATGCTGCGGACTACCCCACAGGGGCATACCCGGCAGCCGCCGCTTGTCGCGTGCGAACTCCGAAACTTGAGTTAGGCGAACAACCAATCAGGGTTTTATGAAACAACTCGAGTTTTTCGACATTCCCAGCCCCTGCATCGGCGTTTGCGAATCCGGTGCCAGGGGCTACTGTCGCGGTTGTTTTCGTTCCCGGGCCGAACGGCAGTATTGGTTTCAGGCTGACGATGAAGCCAAGCGTTTGATTATTCGTGCCTGCCAGGTACGTAAGCTTCGTTTCGAGCGTGCCC
>DASSWT010000093.1:0-4373 GCA_035704555.1 Saccharospirillum sp.
CAACTTGCGCATCAATGTTCGTCATCGCCCGGTACGACTGGAACGACATCCAGAAGATAAACAGGGCAAGCACCAACAATGGCAGACGGATCTTGTTCTTTAACGACCAGTGTTTGAATGATTTCATGCAACGCTCTCTCTTTTGTAAAACTGCGCGTCGCGTGTTTTTCCTTAAACACGGGCACCCCATGCAAGTCATTGTCAAATTGCCCGGCTTCATCCAAGCACTATAGGCCAAGGGCAATGTGACTTTAGTCTAGTACAGGGTTATCGGAAAGATTAGAAGAAACTAAAGAAAAGTTAGACAGAAATTTGAACAGGAGTGTTCCATTATCGGAATCGTAAGACTGGCGGAAGCGTGCAGAAAAGAGGGAGCCCGCCGGTGGCGGGCTCCAGGGTGGCTCTGAACAATTCACGCGAGCCTCCCTGGGAAGGCTCGTGATTAAAACGCCTCGGCGGGTGTCGCCATCAGCGTATCGCTACCAGCCAGTACCTTGGCGTGGTAACCGAGAGACTCGGGCAGCAGACGCTGTATAAAGAACCGGGCGGTGGCCAGCTTGGTGCGATGAAACTCTGAATCCTGGCCTTGTACGGACCTGGCCATCATCGACCACATATAGGCGTAGGCGGTCAGACCAAAGAGGTTCAGGTAATCGCAGCTGGCCGCGCCGATGGCGTTCGGGTCATCCTTCACCTGGTTCAGCACCGCCTGAGTGGCGTCATTCAACCGGTCAAGGGCATCCGCCAGCGGGTCGGTAAACTCGGTCAGCTCAGCGTTAGCATCAATAAAGCCCTGCACTTCCTCACGGAAGCTCTGGAAATAGGCACCCTGGTTGGCAGCAACTTTACGGCCCATAAGATCCAGCGCCTGAATGCCGTTGGTGCCTTCGTAAATCTGGGCAATACGGGCATCGCGCACAAACTGCTCCAGGCCCCATTCGCGAATGTACCCATGGCCACCCAATACCTGCTGACCAAGCACAGTGGCATCCAGCCCGCGGTCGGTAAAATAGGCTTTCGCGACCGGTGTCAGCAAGGCGACCAGGTCGGCTGCTTTGCTGCGGGTGGCTTCATCCGGGTGGCCCTTGGCCATATCCAGCCACATACCGACATAAGCCGCAAAAGCACGGCCGCCTTCGGTATAGGCGCGCTGGGTCAGCAGCATACGACGCACATCCGGGTGCACAATAATCGGGTCGGCAACCTGATCCGGCTTCACTTTGCCCGCCGGTGACCGGCTCTGAATCCGCTCGCGAGCATAATCGCGCGCCAGCTGGTAGGACACATCACCGAGGCCCACACCCTGCAAGCCAATCGACAGACGCTCATAGTTCATCATAGTGAACATAGCCGCCAGGCCCCGGTGTTCTTCACCGACCAGGTAGCCTTCGGCGCCATCAAAGTTCATCACGCAGGTAGCTGAACCCTTAATGCCCATCTTGTGCTCAATGGAGCCACAGGCCAGCAAATTACGCTCACCCAGAGAGCCATCGGCGTTTACCTTGAACTTGGGTACCACAAAGAGTGAAATGCCCTTAGGCCCAGCCGGAGCATCCGGCAATTTGGCCAACACAAGATGAATAATGTTTTCAGTCAGATCGTGCTCACCACCGGTAATAAAAATCTTGGTACCGGAAATCTGATAGGTGCCGTTATCACCGGTCACCGCCTTGGTCTTCATAATGCCCAGATCCGTACCGCAGTGCGGCTCGGTCAGACACATGGAACCCGACCAGCGGCCTTCGTACATCGGCGGCAGATAGGTTTGTTTCAGCTCATCGCTGGCATGGTGCAGCAAGCACAAACAAGCACCAGCGGTCAGCGCCGGGTAAAGCGCAAAAGAAGTATTGGCGGCGTATACCATTTCCTCGAACATGACCGTCAGCATTTTCGGCATACCCTGGCCACCAAACTCCGGGTCACCACCCAGGCTCAACCAACCGCTCTCGGCGTAGGTCGCGTAGGCTTCTTTGAAGCCCGTTGGCGTTGTAACGTCGCCATCTTTCCAGGTGCAGCCTTCCTCATCGCCCTGACGGTTGATCGGGAACAGCTCGTTTTCACAGACGCGCGCGCCTTCTTCGAGAATCGCCGACACCAGATCCGGCGTCACTTCAGACGTAGTGGGCATACTGGCCCACAGGTCGTCGGCTTTGAACACGTCGTGCAGTACGAACTGCATGTCCTGAATCGGTGCTTTGTAATTTGCCATGATCGGTTACCTGGTCTCTGAGACGGATAGCCAGTAAAACAGGCCACTGTCATACATCACTAATTTTCAAAGCTGGCTACCAGCCAAGTATCAGGTGCCGGGCATGGCTATCCGGGGAAGTTCGCAGCAAGGATGCTGCGATCTAGGCCCCATGGATGGGTCCACGCCGACCCCGGAGAGCCATGCCCGGTGCCTGATACGAACTCCCGGCACTATAGCAAGCCCAAACTCCGAACGGGTGCCACTTAACAAAGCGGGCTCATCAGAGCCCGCTTCCAAGGTTTAAAACGCGAAGTGCGCTTCATCCAGTGCCATGGTGCTGTCGACACCGGCCAGAATGCAGCCCTTGTGACCAGCGGTGCGCGGCAGAATGCGGTCGAAGTAGAACTGGGCCGTGGTCAGCTTGGCCTGGTAGAAATCGACTTCATCGGTGCCTGCTGCCAGGGTTGCCTGAGCCTTTTCGGCCATCAGCGCCCAGTAGTACGCCAGCACAGCGTAACCTGAGTACATCAGATAATCGACCGCTGCGCCGCCAACTTCTTCACGGTTTTGCATGGCTTTCATGCCGATCTGCATGGTCAGGTCGCCCCACTCTTTATTCAGAGTCGCCAATTGAGTCACCATCGGTTTGATCGCTTCGTTCTCGGCGTTGGCCTTGCAGAACTTGTGCACGATCTTGGTGAAATTCTTCAGTGCTTCGCCCTGGGTCATCAGAACCTTGCGGCCGAGCAGGTCGAGTGCCTGAATGCCGGTAGTGCCTTCATAGAGCTGAGCAATGCGGTTATCGCGAACGATTTGCTCCATGCCCCATTCCTGAATGTAGCCGTGACCACCGTATACCTGCACACCGTGGTTGGCGGCTTCGGTACCCACTTCAGTCAGGAAAGCCTTGGCGATCGGCGTCAGGAAGCTGAGCAGATCGTCGGCTTCTTTCTTCTGAGCCTCGTCTTTGCTGTATTTGACCAGATCGACCATTTGGCTGGCGTGCATCATCATCATGCGACCACCTTCTGCGAAGGCTTTCTGGGTCAGCAACATGCGGCGCACATCGGGGTGAACGATGATCGGGTCGGCAATTTTGTCCGGTGCTTTCGGGCCGGTCAGGCTGCGCATGGCCAGACGATCACGGGCATAGGTCAGAGCGCCCTGGAACGAGAGCTCAGCCGAGGCGACGCCCTGCATCGCCGTACCCAGACGGGCAAAGTTCATAAAGGTGAACATGCACTTCAGGCCCTGGTTCGGCGGGCCGATCAGGAAGCCTTTGGCACCGTCGAAGTTCATCACGCAGGTGGCGTTACCGTGAATGCCCATCTTGTGCTCAATGGAGCCGCACTTCACCTCGTTGCGGGTGCCATCGGGCAGGATCTTGGGCACGATGAACAGCGAAATGCCCTTGGTGCCTTCCGGCGCGCCCGGCAGACGGGCCAGAACGATGTGAATGATGTTCTCGGCCATATCGTGCTCGCCGGAAGAGATGAAGATCTTGGTGCCGCTGATGGCGTAAGAGCCGTCGGCATTTTCTTCAGCCTTGGATTTCAGCGTGCCCAGGTCAGAACCACAATGCGGCTCAGTCAGACACATGGTGCCGGTCCACTCGCCCGAGACCAGTTTCGACAAATAGACTTCTTTCTGCTCATCGGTGCCGTGCAGTTCAATGGTGTTCATCGCGCCGTGCGACAGGCCCGGGTACATGCCCCAGGCCCAGTTGGCGGTCGATACCATTTCCGACACAACGCTGCCGATCGAATCCGGCAGGCCCTGGCCGCCAAACTCGGTCGGTTGCGCCAGTGATGGCCAGCCATTATCAACCCACTGCTGATAGGCGGCTTTAAAGCCAGTTGGAGTCGTCACTTCACCGTCGTTCCAGGTACAGCCTTCCTGATCGCCCACCTGGTTCAGCGGCGACAGCACTTCTTCACAGAACTTGGCGGCTTCGCCCATGATCGCATCGACCATATCGCGGGTGGCGTCTTCGGCACCGATAGCCTGGTAGTGATTTTCTGCGTTGAGCATCTCATGCATAACGAACTGCAGATCGCGCAGGGGGGCTTTATAAGCTGGCATTGTCTTCACCTCAATAGGGCCCGAAGGCGGTAAACGGTCAGCACAGTTCAACCATAACGTAAGCGGGTGGAACAGAACCGACTTCAGTGTTCAAACGATC
>DASSWT010000206.1:0-9758 GCA_035704555.1 Saccharospirillum sp.
ACAGTCGGTTTATACTCCCGCCTCCATAACGCAACGCAGTGCCAGTATGTCTGTATTTACTGAACTCAACCGGGAAGACATCGAAACCCTGCTCGGCGCTTATACCCTGGGTCACTATGCAGACCATCAGGGCATCAGCGCGGGAACGGAGAACACCAACTACTTTGTCGATACCGATCTCGGCCAGTTCGTGCTAACCGTGTTTGAAAAGCACCAGCCTGACGAACTGCCGTTCTTTCTGGCCCTGGGCGAGCACCTGCACGACGCCCAATGTGCGGTGCCACAACCGTTCCGGACCGCCGAAGGTGAGTTTATGGTGCAGGTATACGGCAAACCGGCTGTTTTGTTTGAGCGGGTGGCGGGAAAGCATCAGCAACCCAGCCTTGAGCATTCGGCTACGGTGGCCGGGGCGTTGGGTAAAATCCATCAGAGTACCGGGCTGTTCTCCGGTAAGCGGCTGCACAGTCACGGTATTGGCTGGATTCGCGAGCAACAGCAATCACTGGGCCGCGAACTGAGTGCTGATGACTCGGCCCTGCTCAAGGAAGCTATGGTGCGGATTGAAGCCATTGACCGGAGTTTGCCACAGGGTGTGATCCATGCGGATCTGTTTCACGACAATGCCCTGTTTGACGACGACGGGCTGGCGGGCATCATCGACTGGTATTTCGCCGGCGTTGACCTCTATGCGCTGGACATCGCGACCTGTCTGGTCGACTGGTGTCTGAACGACCAGGGCCTGCTGGACCCAACCCAGGTCCGGAACTTCGTTGACCACTACGAACAGGCACGCCCCTTGAAACCCGGAGAGCGCGAAGCCATACCTGATCTTGCGATTCAGGCCGCCACCCGGTTCTGGTTAAGCCGGGAGCTGGCGCTGCGCGCCCACTCGGGCAGTGGCAATGTGACTCAGAAAGACCCGCACCAGATGAAACGCATCGTCAGCCATTTGCTCCAGAACCCGCTGGACCGGCTGTAACCCACTATACTGTTTCGGACGACCCGGAACGTCGAATCCACAGCGCCGCAGCGCTGGATGACAAACGCTGCGCGCGCGGCACCGACGCCCCTGAAGGTGGTCGGGCATTAATGAAAGGGGGGAGAGCCCCCGAAAGGATCTGTGAATGAAACGAAGCACCGTAAACGCCTCAGTCACCCCTAAAGGCAGCCTTGAAGTATTGTCGCAGCGGGAAGTGCAAAAACTGAAGTCCGCCGGTGAAAATGGCTTGTATGAGCTGTTCCGCCGGTGCGCCCTGGCCATTCTGAATACCGGTTCGACCAGCGACAATGCCAAGACCATTCTGGAAAGCTATCCGGATTTCCAGATTGAAATTGTCCAGCAGGACAGAGGCATCCGCCTGAATCTGCGCCACGCACCGGCCGATGCCTTTGTCGATGGTGAAATGATCGCCTCGACCCGTGAGATGTTGTTCTCGGCTCTGCGCGATATTGTCTATACCGAGAGTGAACTGGAAAGCAAGCGGGTTGATTTCGAATCCAGCGAGGGCATCAGCGACTACGTCTTCCATCTGTTGCGCAACGCCCAGTCGCTGCACGCCGGTGAAGAGCCGCGCATGGTGGTTTGCTGGGGCGGTCACTCCATCGGCCATGAGGAATACGAATACACCAAGGAAGTCGGCCATGAACTTGGCCTGCGCGGCATGGATATCTGCACCGGCTGCGGGCCGGGGGTGATGAAGGGCCCGATGAAAGGCGCCGCCATTGCTCACGCCAAACAGCGCATTCGCCAGGGCCGCTACCTGGGCCTGACCGAACCCGGCATCATTGCCGCCGAAGCGCCGAACCCCATCGTCAATGAACTGGTGATCCTGCCCGACATCGAAAAACGTCTTGAAGCGTTTGTGCGGGTTGGCCATGGCATTCTGATATTCCCTGGCGGCGCAGGCACGGCCGAAGAGTTGCTGTACCTGCTCGGTATCCTGCTGCACCCATCAAACGCGGATCTGCCGTTTCCGCTGATTCTGACCGGTCCGAAGTCGGCTGAGCCCTACTTCCAGCAGCTGCACGAGTTCATTGCCCGCACGCTGGGCTATGCGGCCCAACAGCGCTACAAGATCATCATCGGTGACCATGCCCAGGCGGCGCGGGAAATGGTGCTTGGCATCGAACAGGTACGGGTCTTCCGCCGCACCAAGGCGGATGCCTACCATTTCAACTGGCAGATGCACATCGATCACGAATACCAGCGCCCGTTCGAGCCAACCCACACCAATATGGCCAAGCTGGAGCTGCGCAAAGACATGCCGGTGCACTTGCTGGCGGCGAACCTGCGCCGTGCCTTCAGCGGCATTGTGGCGGGTAACGTCAAGGAGCAGGGCATCCGGCTGATCGAGCAGCATGGTCCTTATGAGATCAATGGCGACCCGGACATACTGGAACCGCTCGATAATCTTCTGGAAGCCTTCGTCAAACAGCACCGGATGAAACTGCCCGGCACCGAATATGTGCCCTGCTATGTGATCAGGAAACAACAACCGGCCTGAGGCTTCGCCCCAATGGAAGACAGGTCAGGGGCAATAAACCTTAAAACCGTCTAGGCTAAGGGGGACCCCCTGTCACAATAAGGGCCTGAGCAACGTGGTTAGCCAGAACAAAGACACTACGCCTTTGCAGAGGCTTGCCGGAGACTGTGGAATGCTGATCCGGCCCTGTGTTCTGGCTATACTGCTGACGCTGGTTTCACTGGCGTCTGTCGCTGAACAAGCGCCGGTTCAGTGGTCCGGCGAGACACGGCTGGACCTGACTGAGGGTTTGTCGGCCCGCCTGGTCACTACCCAGACAGCCACCGATGCAATGCCTGCCTTTCAGCCAATCTCGGAACTGGACTTGAGTGGCTACCACCCCACCGGCACCCTGCTGC
Source organism: Saccharospirillum sp. (assembly GCA_035704555.1). Classification (GTDB taxonomy): domain Bacteria; phylum Pseudomonadota; class Gammaproteobacteria; order Pseudomonadales; family Natronospirillaceae; genus Saccharospirillum. The sequence continues at coordinate 2,882 of DASSWT010000206.1, forward strand.
AATTCAGACTGGCGGTGCAAAACGCCACCTCAGAGCCACAGACACTGTGGCTCTACGTCGACGACCCCATTCTCAATACACTGACGGTACGTTACGACGACAAGGCCATTGAGGTTGGCGAATCCCTGCCGTTCAGCAACCGGCCCCTGGCGTTGAATGGCTATGGTTTTGTGCTGACGTTCGACCCCGGTGAAACCAAGACCATAGCGGGATCAGGAACCGGTACCCTGATCAGCCTGCCACTGACCCTGTGGCAACCTGAAGCACTGATGGCTCAAACCCAGGCCAATGGTTTCAGAGACATGCTGTTTTTCGGCACCATGATCGCCCTCACCCTCTTTACTCTGCTGTTTTACAGCGCGACTCGCGTTCAAGCCTACCTGGCTTTCAGTCTGTTCTGCGCCTTTCTGACACTCAGCCTCAGCATGCTCTTTGGCTATGCCCAGCGTTTTCTATGGCCTGAGTGGCCAGCACTCAGCTCGCCTCTGGCCGCAATCTCACTCTACGGAATGATTGGTTTTTTTGCCTGGATGGCGCCCCAGATGATCGGCACGCGCCATCAACCGCAATGGCTGAGCCAGTCGATGAACTGGGCTCTGGGCCTGCTGATTGGTCTGGGGCTGGTGTTTCTGGTGATCGGCAACCGACCCTTACTGATGGCCTGGCCAGTGGTCTGGAGCCTGGTCTCTGTGTTCATCGTGACGCTGATGCTCATTATTGAACTGCGCCACGGGTCTCGCCGGGCAGTGCGGTTCTCAATCGCCTGGTCGCCGATGATTATGGGCATGCTATTGCTGGCCGGCAGCGCCTTTGGCTGGGTCACCTATTCGCAGCGCCTGATCTCACTGGTGTTGCTGGGGGTCGTTCTAAGCACGCTGTTATTCGCCACCATGATCACCCTGTACCTGCGCGAGTCCATTCTGCGGCGTCAGCGCCTGGAACAGGAAACACTGCGCTTCAAAACCGAACAGGCCACTGAACTGGCACTTGAAGTAGAGCGGCGCACGGCTGAACTGACCGAGAGCAACCGGCGGTTGAACCAGTTGGCTCTGACCGATCCGTTAACCGGCCTACCCAATCGGCGCCATCTTGATGACTTCGGTGATATCACCAGGCGACTCAGTGCCGAAACCGGCAAGCCGTTACTGGTGGCCATTCTGGACCTGGACCATTTCAAGGCCGTAAACGATACCCTGGGCCATGATGTCGGGGACGTCGTGCTCAACCGGCTCGCCAGCCTGTTGAGGTCTGAATCCACCGATACAGCTAATGAAGCGAGGCTAGCAGGCCGGGTCGGCGGAGAAGAATTTTCAATGATCAGCTACGGCGAGAGTGAAGCAGAGTTTGAACAACGCCTGCAGCGCCTGCGCCAGACCATTGCGGGGCTGGTCATCCCGGAACTGGACGGCAGAGGCATTACCGTCAGTATCGGCTGGTCAGGCGTTGGCCCTTCCGGCAGCATCTCCAGCGCCTTTCGCCGCGCCGACCAGGCACTGTATCAGGCCAAGGAATCGGGCCGGAACCAGGTGATGGCAGACCGGCAGACCGAGCAGCTGTAGTGTTCAACCACCGCTTACAGCGTGTCGTAACCGCCTGACTGATAGTCCGGGTACTGCCATTCAAAGCCTGTCGCAGCCAGGCGGTCACTGAGTAAACGCTTGCCTCCCGCTGCGCCCGGTACGGTTTGAAGCCGGGTTAAACCCTGCTGCTCACGCAAGTAATTCAGCACCTCAAACAACGGCGCAGGCTGGCGATCGGTTACCAGGTATCGACTGTCCAGCGTAGGCAGCGTGGCCAGATGCACCAGGGCCGCAGCAGCGTCTTCAATGTGGATTCTATTGGTCCAGTGATTGGTTTCAGGCGGCGCCGTGTCGGCTTTTATAGCCATGCGCCGCAGCCAGTCCCGACCCGGGCCATAAATACCGCTCAGCCTGGCGACCGTTGTTTCAACGGGCAACCGGTCCACCGCGGCTTCCATTTCTGCCAGGCAGTCGCCACCCCAGTCGCTGGGGTTAATCGGGCTGTTTTCGGTCAGTTCACGGCCATCGCTGGCACCGTATACCCGCGATGAACCCACCACGATGATGCGTTCCGGTGGCTTGCGCCACTGCTGCAGGCTGCGACCGAGTTGTTGTACCGGCTGCACATAGCCACGGCGGTAGCCCTCGGCATCCCGCTGAGCTGCCGACAGGGCGATGATCACTACCTCAGCACCCACATCAGGCCAGGGCTCGATGGCCAGATCAACCGAGCGTTGCTCGAACCCGAGCGCCGGGTCGGCTGCGGAACGGCGAAAACCGGTAACCGTCGCGCCCTGGTCACGCAGACGCCGGGCGACCCGACGATTCAGATCACCAACGCCTGCCAGCAAAACCTGACTTGGCATGTCATTACCCTCTTGTATCAGAAATGAGTTTTCGATAGTTTATAGCAAAGAGGTTGCCAACCATACCCGGCTCGACTCGCTTGCAACGCACGCTATTTGTTCGCACGCCATCTTCTCTGCCCAAACCAGGACACGCCAACATGACTCTTACAGAATTGCGCTACATCGTCGCCCTGGCTCAGGAACGTCATTTTGGCAACGCCGCAGAGCGATGCTTTGTAGCTCAGCCAACCCTCAGTGTCGCGATCAAAAAACTGGAAGACCGCCTCGGTGTCGCCATCTTCGAACGCGGCAAATCCGGTGTTCAGGTCACCCCGGTCGGGCAGCGCATCGTCGAACAGGCGCAGCGTGTGCTCGAAGAAAGCCACAAGATTGAAGACCTTGCGCATGCGGGCAAAAATCAGCTATCCAGCCCACTGAAGCTCGGGGTGATCTACACCGTCGGGCCTTATCTGCTGCCTCATATCATCCCGCAGTTGCGCCAGCTCGCGCCGGAAATGCCGCTGGAAATTGAAGAAAACTTCACCTCCAACCTGCGCCACCGGCTTCGCGATGGCCTGCTCGATGCCATCATCATCGCCCTGCCATTCAATGAACCGGATGTGCTGACCAAGCCCATGTTCGATGAGGACTTCGAGATCCTGTTGCCCAGTGGCCATCCGCTGACCAAGCGCAAGAGCATTCCGGCGGAGGAGCTGATTAAAGAGCCATTGCTGTTGCTCGGTGAAGGCCACTGTTTCCGCGATACGATCTTCAATGCCTGCCCGAACATCGCCTCGGCCTCGCGCGACCCCAAAGGCCGTATCCGCACCATGGCCGATGGCAGTTCACTGGAAACCCTGCGCCATATGGTCGCCTCCAACCTGGGCATTACCATTCTGCCTCAATCGGCGACCGGGTCACGGCTATACAACGATGAGATGGTGGCTGTGCGTCCCTTTGCCAACCACGTGCCAAGGCGCACCGTAGCGCTCGCCTGGCGTGCCAGCTTCCCGCGCCCCAAGGCGATTGATCTGCTTGAAACCTGCGTACGCCAGTGCAACATCGGCTCCAATGCAGCTTGAAGACCCGATCAGCCGGTTAACCGGTGTTGGCCCGAAACTGGCTGAAAAATGCCAGTCCATTGGGCTCAACAGTATCGGCGATTTACTGTTTCACCTACCCTACAAATACCAGGACCGAACCAGGATCACCCCGATTGGCAAGCTGCAACTGGGCATGGCGGTCATGGTACAGGGCCAGGTGCGCGGCACCCAGGTGATGTTTGGCCGGCGCCGCAGCCTGATCTGCCGGCTCTCCGACGGTACCGGTCTGATCAGCATGCGCCTGTTTCACTTCACCAAAGCCCAGCAAATGCGACTGAGCGAAGGCACCCACCTGCGCCTCTACGGTGAAGTACGAATGGGCTCGACCGGGCTGGAAATGATGCACCCGGAGTATCTGGCCCGCGATGACGACCAGTTCCCGCCGCTCGACAACACCCTCACGCCGCTCTACCCGAGCAGCGAGGGCCTGAACCAGAACCGGCTACGCGCCCTGGTCGAGCAGGCGATTACTGCCCTGAAACGCCAGGGCGGGCTGGCCGAATGGGTGCCGCCCGACTGGCTGGCCGGCTGGGGTCTGCCGTCACTGACCGAAGCGTTGCTCACCCTGCACCACCCGCATTCCAGCAGCGATACCCAAGCCCTGCTCGATGGCTTACACCCGGCACAGCAACGGTTGGCCCTGGAAGAGTTACTCGCCCACCATCTGAGCCTGATGCTGATACGCCAGAAAACCCAGGCCAACGGCGCCCCGGCGATTCCACCCAGCAAAACCCTGGTCACCGGCTTGCTGCGCCAGTTGCCGTTTCAGCTGACCGGTGCACAACAACGGGTTGCCGGTGAGATCCAGCAGGACATGGGGCTCAGCTTGCCAATGCTGAGACTGGTGCAGGGCGATGTCGGCTCCGGTAAAACACTGGTCGCCATGGTCGCTGCCCTGCAGGCCATTGAAGCCGGGTTTCAGGTGGCGCTGATGGCTCCAACCGAACTGCTCGCCGAACAGCATTTTCGCACCCTGCAGCAATGGGCCGAACCGCTTGGCGTTCGCTGCTCGCTGTTGCTGGGCAAACTGGGCAAGCGCCAGCGCGAGGCCATACTGGCTGAACTGGCCGACGGCACTACCCAACTGATGATCGGCACCCACGCCCTGTTTCAGGCCGGGGTCGAGTATCACCGCCTGGGCCTGGTCATCATCGACGAACAACACCGTTTTGGCGTGCATCAGCGCTTGGCGTTGAAAGAAAAAGCCCGCGATGGCCTGCCGCACCAGCTTACGATGACCGCCACCCCGATTCCCCGTACCCTGGCGATGACCGCCTATGCCGATCTCGATGTTTCCATCATCGACGAACTGCCACCCGGGCGCACCCCGGTGACGACGACGGTGATCAGCCAGGAGCGGCGCGATGCCGTGATCCGCCGGGTCGACGCGGCCTGCGAGTCGGGCCGGCAGGTGTATTGGGTGTGTACGCTGATTGAGGAGTCTGAAGAACTCCAGGCTGAAGCCGCCGAGGAAACCGCCGATGTGTTGCAACGCTGCTTGCCAGCACGCCGGGTCGGGCTGCTGCATGGCCGCATGAAACCAGCTGACAAAACCCGGCTGATGGCCGCGTTTAAAGACCGGCAACTGGACATTCTGGTGGCCACTACCGTTATTGAAGTCGGTGTCGATGTGCCCAACGCCTCGGTAATGATCATCGAAAACCCCGAGCGGCTGGGGCTGGCGCAGCTGCATCAGTTGCGCGGCCGGGTCGGGCGAGGCACTATCGACAGCCATTGTCTGCTGATGTTTGGCAACCCGTTATCGGAACAGGGCAAACAGCGCCTTGAGGTGATGCGTTCAACCAGCGATGGTTTCGTGATCGCTGAAGAAGACTTGAAGCTGCGAGGCCCCGGCGAAGTACTGGGTACCCGGCAGACCGGGGCCATGGCATTTCGCGTTGCCGATCTGGAGCGCGACCGCAATTGGCTCACCGTCGTCCCCGAACTCGCTCATCGATTACAGACTGAATACCCCAGCCACATTTCGCCGCTGGTCGAGCGCTGGCTGTTTAATGCCGACCGGTATGCGCAAGTGTGACACAGGTCGCTTTTATTGTGATGTGCATTGATCTTCAATGGACGCCGACAACGAATAATACACTACACTCTTACCATTAATTTGAAGGATTCATTCTCAATGGCGAGTATCACGGCCGAGCCCGACAACAAAGACCTGCCTTTTCTGGTCAAGCAACATTTGCGCAAACACAGTATTGCTCACGAAGTCGATGGCGATGAACACGAAGGTGTTCGCGCCGAAGTGGCACTACTGAGGGATACCTTTGGCCTGGTTCAGATCTTTTTTTGTTCAGATACCCTGCTTGATCTTGAGAAGGTAAAACGCCTGACCGGGCGCCAGTTACAGCCGCTCGCCCTGCCGGAAATCAACAAGATCAAATTGAAATTGTCGGTCAGAACCCTACCCGCCTTCGATGACCTGATGGAAGCCGAGACCCTGATCGATGAACGGCTGTATAAACTGGGCGAAGTGTTTGTATACAGCGGCGGCCAGCACTCCCTGATACGCATCGCCAATGCCCAGTTGCTGAAACACAAAGAGACAACGAGGGTGGCGGACCTGTGCGAACCTTTGCCAGACATCAGCCCCGGGCAAGGGCACGGCACCGACCTGTTCGAACAGGACAAAGAGCAGATTCATCGCTCTTTGAACAGTTTCACCGCTTTGCGCATTCGCCAGCGCATTGAAGAAACGCTGGAAATTCCACCCCTGCCAGCCACGGCCCAGGCCATCATCAGATTGCGTGTCGACCCGGACGCCGACATCAGCAAACTCAGCCGCATTGTGGAAAATGACCCCAGCCTGGCAGCCCAGGTCGTCAGCTGGGCCAGTTCTTCCTATTATGCCGCGCCAGGGTCAATAAAATCGGTTCAGGACGCCATTGTCCGGGTGCTGGGCTACGACCTGGTGATGAACCTGTCGCTGGGCCTGGCACTCGGCAAGACTCTGGATCTGCCCAACGACAACGCCGAGGGGTTTGCACCGTTCTGGTCCAAAGCGGTCTATGTCGCGGCCGCCAGCGGTGCCTTGCTGTCGCTGATTCCACGGGAATTCAGGCCCGGCTTTGGCCTGGTCTACCTGACCGGCCTGCTGCACAACTTCGGCTACCTGATTCTCTCTCACGCCTTTCGGCCACACTTTTCAGCCGTTTGCCGGATGCGGGAAGCCAACCGTCACCTCCCCCACCAGTTTATAGAACAACACCTGCTGGGTATTTCCGGTGACCAGATCGCCGCCTCGCTGATGAAAAGCTGGCAGATGCCGAGCGAAGTCTGTTTGGGCATTCGTTACCAGGCTGAACCTGACTACCTGGGCACCGGTTCCGACCACGCACAGATGGTGTACCTGGCCAATCACCTGCTGCAGCAATACGGTTTGCTGCCCGGC
>DASSWT010000281.1:0-5337 GCA_035704555.1 Saccharospirillum sp.
ACCCGCAACTGATTCTCCGGTGTCGCTTCCACCATCAGCACCGTACCCGGCGGGAAGGCACGCTCACTCTGCACCCGAACCCACTGTTGATTGAGTGACAACACCAGGTCATACAGCGGCTTGTCGCGACTGCCCATCACCGTTTGTTCAACTACAACGGCGACCGCAGGCAGGGAAGGGCGGATTGAATCAAGGCTGTCGGCCGGTAACCGAACCACAGGCTCGCTGCCACGATCGAGAGTGCGCGGTGTCAGGGTACTGTCTGTGGGACGCTTAATCGCGTCGGTCCGATCTATGCCAGCCATGTACAGGTCCGTACGTGCAGGGAAAGTCCACCATACCCCGGTTTATTGGGATTACCAGTAGCACACCCAACCTTAAAGTATGTCCAGTAATCGTTTTTTAACTCTTTTATCACCAGTTCAAAATTGCCGGGAAACCGTGTTGGTTACCGGGTATATCTACTGTTACTAAGGCGCCGCTGGAAAGTGCTGGCTACCGGGTTAGTGTATCCGGGGGAGTCCGCAGCAAGGATGCTGCGGTCTAGGCCCCATGGACGGGTTCACGCCGACCCCGGATACACTAACCCGGTGGGCGGCACGCACTCTCGCACCAAGGTGAATTCAACGGTTAAGCAGCAAACCATCGAGTGGCTGAGTAAGTTAGCGGCCCGTGGTCAGCAGACTGTAGTCTTTGAACTGGCCAATACAGGCCAGACTTTCGTATTCCCGCCTCTGAGTAGGTATAATCCCGCGACCTTTTTTCAGAGACAGACCATGGCCCGAGTGTTGTCCGCAGTGGGACTGGATTGCGAGCGTGATGACCGGCATCTTTTCAGGGATTTGTCGTTTGATGTGGCAAGCGGTGAGATCCTGCATCTGACTGGCCCGAACGGGTCCGGTAAAACGACGCTGTTGCGCCGTCTGGTGGGCATTAGTTCAGTGGTTGAAGGGGCTGTTACCTGGTTTCCGGACGCCCCGGAAAGCACCCCGGAACCCTGTGAAAAGATTTGGTATATCGCCCATAGGCCAGCGGTGACGTTGTTACAATCGCCGCTCGAAAATATGGCTTATGCACTGGCATTGCACGGAATACGGCTTCCTGAATCGGTTGTTTGGGAGGCTCTGGAAACGGTAGGGTTGCGTGGTTTTGAAGATGTGCCCAGCCATCAGTTGTCGGCCGGGCAGCAGCGCAGAGTGGCATTGGCCCGCTTGTACCTGCCGCTGGAACCCGAGCGGGTGCGTGCCTGGGTACTGGACGAACCCTTGACGGCGCTGGATGTCGAAGCCGTTGATCGTCTGAAAGCACGAATTCTGGCTTATGCACAGGCCGGTGGCAGCGTGATTATGACCAGCCACCACGGCCTCGACAGTGAAACAGTGCGGACACTTGAGCTGGGGGCGTCATGACGTTTTTGCCACTGCTCAGATCAGTGTTCCGGCGGGAAATGCAGCTGGCGTATCGGCGTCGTTCAGACCTCGCCAATCCACTCCTGTTTTTTCTGATCGTTGTCGTGCTGTTTCCGCTGGGTGTAACGCCCGATATGTCGAAACTGGCGGAGATGGCACCGGGGGTGCTCTGGGTAGGGGCCTTGCTGGCGAATTTGCTGTCGCTCGACTTATTGTTTCGCAGCGACTACGAAGACGGCTCACTGGAGCAAATGTTATTGGCGGCGGTTCCGCCCACGCTGCTGGTGCTGTGTAAAGTCAGTGCGCACTGGCTGGTGACCGGGCTACCGCTGACCCTGTTGGCGCCGTTGCTATCCGTCATGCTGGGGTTGCCCGGGTCGGCCATACCCCTGTTGATGGTGTCGCTGGCGCTGGGTACGCTGTGCCTGAGTCTGATTGGCAGTATTGGCGCAGCCCTGACCGTTGGCTTGCGCAAAGGTGGGTTGTTATTGACCCTGCTCATTATGCCGTTGTTTGTACCGGTTATTATCTTCGGGACCGGTGCCGTTCAGGCTCAGGTGGCCGGGTTGCCCTGGCTGGCACAGTTGGCCATGCTGGCCGCGATGACCACCGGGTCGCTGGCGCTGGCACCCCTGTTGACCGTTGCTGCCCTCCGCATTGCGGTGGGCGATTGAATTCGAACAGGTTGCCCGGAACGACCGGGCAATGGGAGTACCTCTAGCATGTGGCAAGCCTTTGTCCGGTGGTTTCACAAGTGGTCGTCACCGAAATGGTTCTACACCATGAGCCAGCCATGGAGTTTCTGGCTCGGTTGGGCGGCGACGCTGATCATCGCCGTTGCGCTGATCTGGGGGTTAATGTTTGCACCGGTTGAACGGCTGCAGGGCAACAGTTATCGCATCATTTTCCTTCATGTACCCTCGGCCTTCCTGTCGCAGGCCATTTATGCGGCCATTGCCGTGCTGGGCCTGGTCGGTCTGGTCTGGAAAATGAAACTGGCGTTTTTTGTCGCCAAACAATGCATTCCCGTCGGCGCCAGCATGGCGTTACTCGCTCTGATTACCGGCGCGATCTGGGGCAAACCCACCTGGGGCACCTGGTGGGAGTGGGATGCCCGGCTGACATCAATGCTGGTGCTGCTTTTGCTTTACCTGGGGCTGTGGGCGCTGCACAACGCCATGGAACGTCCTGAGAGCGGCGACCGGGCTTCAGCGATTCTCGCACTGGTCGGCGTGGTGAACCTGCCGATCATCAAATTCTCGGTGGAGTGGTGGAACACGTTGCATCAGCCAGCGACTCTGAAATTTACCGAAGCACCGCCCATGCATGTGAGCATGCTGATTCCGTTTTTGATGGCCATTGTCGGCTTTTATCTGGCCAGCATGGCCTGGGTGCTGATGCGTACCCGGCTCGAGATTCTGCAGCGCGAGCGCAAATCGCGCTGGGTAGAAGAAGAACTGAACCGATTTGCAGAGGGCCAGTAATGGGTGCTTTTGACTCTTTTGCAGCCTTTCTGGCCATGGGCGATCATGGCGTTTATGTCTGGTCTTCCTATGCCGTGGGTGCTGGGGTAATTGCGTTCAATATGATTAGCCCGCGCCTGCATCGCCACCGTCTGATTTCCGATCACAAGCGCCGCATGCGGCGGGAGCAACGATGAATCCAAAACGTAAACAACGACTGATGCTGATTTTGCTCGGGACCGGGGGTGTCGCGGTCACTGTATTGCTGGTGTTGTTTGCACTGGGGCAAAACATGAACTTCTTCTATTCACCCTCGGACATTGCCCGGGGTGAAGCGCCGCTGGATCGTCAGATTCGGGCCGGGGGCATGGTGCGCGAAGGCTCGGTCAAGCGTGAAGGCGAAACCCTGAAAGTCCAGTTTGTAGTCACGGATTATGCGGCCGATGTCACCGTCGAATACGACGGCATTTTACCGGATCTGTTTCGTGAGGGGGACGGCGTTGTCGCCATCGGCCAACTGAACAGCGACGGCATTGTAGTCGCCAGTGAAGTACTGGCCAAACACGATGAAACCTATATGCCGGTGGAAATTACCGATGCGCTGGAGCGGGCCGAACAGGCCACGAACGCGACTGGCAGTGACGCCTCTGGCGACGCCGCCACAACCAGCTACGGTTACTGAGGAGTTTTATGTTACCGGAATTTGGACAGTTTGCCCTTATCCTGGCGTTTCTGATGGCCATTGGCCTGGCGATCATGCCGCTCTATGGTGTGATAGCCGGGCACCCCGGTTACCAGCGCACCGCCACGGCCTGGACCTGGGGGCTCTTTCTGTTTTTAAGCCTGGGGTTCGCACTTCTGGTCACCAGCTTCGTCAACGATGACTTCTCAGTTCGGATCGTCTCCGAAAACTCAAACTCCAGGCTGCCCTGGTTTTACAAAATTTCCGCCACCTGGGGCAACCACGAAGGGTCCATGTTGTTGTGGATTCTGATGCTGGCGGGCTGGGCGGTTGCGGTGAGTCTGTTTGCCCGCAGTCTGTCGCTCGAACTGAAGAGCGCGGTGCTCGGGGTTATGGGCATCATTGCCGTCGCCTTCCTGTTGTTCCTGCTGCAAACCTCAAACCCCTTCGATCGATTGTTGCCGATTCCACCCGGTGATGGCGCAGACCTGAACCCCCTGTTGCAGGATATTGGGCTGATTTTACACCCGCCGACACTGTATATGGGTTATGTTGGTTTTTCGGTGGCCTTTGCCTTTGCCATCGCCGCATTGATTACCGGCCGATTCGATGCCGGCTGGGTGCGCTGGTCGCGGCCCTGGACGAACGTCGCCTGGGCATTTCTCACCGTGGGTATTGCACTTGGCAGCTGGTGGGCCTATTACGAACTCGGCTGGGGCGGATGGTGGTTCTGGGACCCGGTGGAAAACGCCTCCTTTATGCCGTGGCTGATCGGTACCGCGCTGATTCACTCCCAGGCGGTGACGGAAAAGCGCAACCTGTTCAAATCCTGGACGCTGTTGCTGGCCATTATGGCGTTTTCGTTCAGTTTGCTGGGCACCTTCCTGGTACGCAGTGGCGTGCTGACCAGTGTGCATTCCTTTGCCACCGACCCCGAGCGCGGTGTCTTTATTCTGATGATTTTGCTGCTGACCATTGGCAGCTCACTGGTGCTATACGGGTTGCGGGCATCGCAGATTCGGGTTGCCGGTGAATACCGGTTGTTATCCCGCGAGACGTTTTTGCAGTTCAACAACATTATTCTGGTTGTTATCACCTTTATGGTGCTGCTGGGCACCCTGTTCCCGCTGTTATTCGATGCCCTGAATCTGCGCAAGATCTCGGTCGGGGCGCCGTATTTTAACGCCATGTTCAATTTCTTTATGGTGTTCCTGTTGTCGCTGGTGGCGGTTGGGCAGTTGTTGCGCTGGAAGCGTCACCCCGCGCAGGATCTCTCAACTCTGCTGAAAGTCGGAATCCCTGTTGCCATTGTGGCCGGGCTGGTATTGCCATTGCTGATGTCAGGCAGCTTCCACTGGCAGGTTTGGCTGGGTTTGGCGCTGGCATTCTGGTTGCTGGCTGGTCTGGTACGTCTGTTGTTCGACCGTACCCGCAACGCGACTAATCCCTGGCGGGCGCTGGCAAGAGCCGGTGGTGGTTTCTGGGGCATGTGGCTGGCGCACCTGGGGTTGGTTTTTGCGGTGATCGGCGTGGTGCTGGTCTCCAACTACGAAGTCACTCGCGACTACCGGATGGGCCCGGGTGATCGGGTCAGCATGGGTGACTATGATTTTGAGTTCGCCGGCACTGAAGTGGTTAACGGACCGAATTTCAGAGGCGATGAAGGCCGCTTAACCGTCTTGCGTAATGATCGCCAGGTGGCAACGCTATTGCCCGAAAAACGGTTTTACACCGTGCAGTCAAGCACCATGACCGAGGCGGGTATCGATGCCGGCCTGTTCCG
>DASSWT010000317.1:0-7685 GCA_035704555.1 Saccharospirillum sp.
GAACCAATGCGGTTGCGCAGTCGCAGCTGACCGCCGTGGGCGTGGGCAATGTTTCGCGCGATGCTCAGCCCCAGGCCAGCCCCTCCGGTATTGCGGTTGCGGGATGTCTCCAGCCGCACGTAGGGCTCGAACACACTGTCGAGTTTTTCTTCGGGAATGCCAGGGCCATTATCAACGATATAGAGCTTCAATTCGTGGCGACTGTCGACAATATCAATACCCACCTGGGTGCCATAAAACGCCGCGTTGTGGGCGAGATTGGACAAACAGCGTTTCAATGCCAGCGGTTTGCCATAGTAGGGCCGCCTGGCTTCACCGCGGATTTCAGGCCGATAGCCCAGCAACTCAAGGTCTTCTGTCAGTTCACGCACCAGCTGATTAATGTCGATGGGCTGGGTGTCCTCATGCACATCGGTACTGCGCCCCAGATCCAGGGCGCCCTTGACCATGGCTTCCAGCTCGTCGAGATCCTTGATCATGCGCGGCTTGGCCTCGGATTCCTCCATCATCTCGGCACGCAATCGCAACCGGGTGATGGGGGTTTTGAGGTCGTGAGAGATGGCTGAGAACATGCGCTCCCGGTCGTCAACAAAGCGCAGTACCCGCTCCTGCATCAGGTTAAAGGCCCGCGCCGTCTCCTTGACCTCACGGGTACCGGTTTCAGCCAGCGGCGCCAGGTGAATATCGGTACCCAGCTCCCGGGCAGCGGCCGCCAGGTTCGACAGCGGGCGTGTCAGCCAGCGCACCACCACCCAGAGAACCACGACCAGAATGATCATCAGGATGACCAGAAACAGCAATTGCCCTCGATCCAGATATTCGGTTTGGTCGAAAAAAAACGGATCTGGCAGCAACCCGGCCAGATAAAGCCATTCATCCTCACCTATAGGCACTTGGGCAACAATAACCGGTGGTGGGTTGGGTTCCAGTATCAGCGTGTTTTGTGCCCAGCGTGGCGGCAGATCCACCAGCAGTACGTCGTTCTTGTAGACATGCAGCAGCCGCGGGTCGGCAAAGGTGGCGTTCAACTCAGACAGGCGCTGACCCAGCTTTTCTTCAATGGCCAGGTTAAAGATCGCCAGAAAACGGTCTTTGGCACCTGAGGGTCGAACCGGAGTCACCTCGATAAACTCTTCATTGACCGACACCAGAAACCGGGACCCGCCCATATCCCTGAGCTGATTGATGATCAGATGCCGGTACTCGGTCGGGTAAGCGCGAATAAACTCGATGGTAGAGCCCATGGAAAACGCCAGATCCCGGGCCATGGATTCAGCCTGGGACTCGCGCTGGTGCTCAAGGTAATACAGCCAGACATAGTTGCTGATGGCGAAGGCGCTGATCAGACCCAGCACCATCAATACCAGCAAACGACTGTACAGGGAGGTGAAGCCCGGCATTAACCGTTATCCACAACGACCGGCACCGTTAGTATGTAGCCCGCTCCGCGTACGGTTTTGATCACCTGGGGCGATTTGCCATCGTCATTCAGACGTCCGCGCAAACGGCTGATCTGCACGTCGATGGAGCGATCAAAGGGGCTGGCATCGCGGCCACGCAGGTGCAGGCTGAGGTCGTCCCGGCTGAGCACTTCGCCGGGGCGGGACAAAAACAGTTGCAGCAGATTGTAGTCGGCACCATTCAACGACTGAACATCGCCTTCGGGGCTGGTCAGTTCCCGGTTTGTTACATCCAGCGACCAGTTACCAAAGCGCAGGCGCTGCTGTCCATCCAACCCCGGTCGGTGTTCCACGCCTTCCTCGTAGCGACGTAACACCGCCTTGATGCGGGCCAGTAACTCACGCGGGTTAAAAGGTTTGCCGACGTAATCATCGGCGCCTAGTTCCAGCCCAATGATGCGGTCGGTCTCGTCGGAGCCGGCGGTCAGCATAATGATCGGCACCCGGGAACGGGCGCGGATTTCCTTGCACAGGGTAAAACCGTCGTCGCCGGGCATCATAATGTCCAGAACGATCAGGTCGAGCCGCTGGGCGGGCCAGAACTGGCGCATCGCCTGGCCATCAGCGGCGGTAATCACCGAAAAACCGTTTTTTTCCAGGTATTCTTTCAACAGGTCGCGGATGTCTTCATCGTCGTCCACAACCAGGATGCGCTTTTGTTGTTCTGACTGCATCTCTGATCCACTTCACCGGCAAGACTGGGTTCGATCGCGCCCGCCAATTGGCGGTCACCGCGCATCGGCGCTCGTTGACGCAGGCAAGAGTGTACCCCCTCTGCCTGGCCACCTTTGTAACAAAGTATAACAGCTGCGGCGACAAACCGGAGTCTATGCCTTTAGGAAAACACCCGGTTTCGGCTACACTGATTCTTGAAGTAATTCACATTCTGCCGATAACACGACGGAATCATTTTCGTTGTCGGCTTTCCGAACCCGATGTGCAGACCCATGCCTTGCTGCAGAGCCCCTATCCGTGACCGAAACCAGTACCATTCTGACACCTGACAATGCCACCCGCGAAGCGCTGCTAGAAACCCAGCGCCGCTTCCTGACGGTCAATGAGGGGCGCCTGGCCCGGCTGCGTGACAGCCTGCAGGTGCGCCAGCAGCAATGTCTGGATGTACTGCCGGTGTTGTTTCATTGCAATCTGCCCGGACTGCCCGGTTACCTCGAAGACCCCGCTGTACCCTCTGGCCTGGTGCAATATCAACCCTCCAATGCGGCCGTCACCCTGGCGCTGGCGTTTAATCGCACCTTAAAAGCGTCCCAGTTGCGCAACTACAACGCACAGTTGATGGGCCTGTATCTGATGGGCTCCAGTGGCAGTGTGGCCCAGTCAACGACATCGGATCTGGACCTGTGGCTGTGCTATAAGCCCGATCTGGAGCGCAGCCAGATTCTGTTGCTGGAAGAAAAAGCCCGGGCCATCAGCGCCTGGGCCGAAGGGCTCAATCTGGAAGTGCACATCTTTCTGATGAACGCCCAACGCTTTCAGGGCAGCGATCAGCGATCACTGACCGGTGAAAACTGCGGTTCAACCCAGCATTTCCTGCTGCTGGATGAATTCTACCGCACTGGACAGTGGCTGGCCGGCACCCTGCCCGCCTGGTGGCTGGTACCCAGTGACCGGGAAGCCGAGCATGACGCCTTGCTAGAGCACTATCAGAGCAAGAGCCTGATTCGTTGCGACGAACAAATCAACTTCGGGCCGCTACCGGCACTGCCACCGGGTGAATTTATCGGGGCCGGCATGTGGCAGCTGTACAAGGGCATCGAATCACCGCACAAATCGGTGCTGAAGCTGTTATTGCTTGAAGTCTATGCACGTGAGTTTCCGACGGTCACCAGTCTGGCCCACCAGTTCAAATCGGCCATTTATAACAATTTCCTGACGCTGAATGACCTCGACCCCTACATTCAGTTGTACCGGCGCATTGAAGCCTATCTGACGGAACGTCAGGAGGCGGATCGACTGGCGCTGGTACGCCGCTGCTTCTATTTCAAGGTGGGCATCGCCCTAAGCCGCCAGGCGAGGGTGCAGAGCTGGCGGCGCCAGCTGATGCAACAACTGGTCAACGAATGGCGCTGGACCTCTGCTGAGGTCGCCCATCTCGACTCGCACCGCAACTGGTCGGTGACCGACGTCATGCGCGAGCGCAAGCTCCTGGTCAGCGAACTGACCCACAGCTATCGCTTTTTGACGCAGTTTGCCGCAGAACACCAGAGCAACCACCTGATGAGCCAGCAGGACCTGCTGATCATCAGCCGCAAGCTGCATGCCGCCTTTGACCGCCGCCGCGGCAAGATCGACTTTATTCGCTTCGGCCAGGACGTCGACTTCAGCTTTGAGAAAGTGCGCATCTACGAACGCCCCAGCCAGCGTGCCGAGGGCGAGAACTTCTGGGCAGTGCACACCCACGAGCCGGGGTCTGATACGGACCAGGAGACACCGCTCAAATCGGCACCCGGCCTGCTCGAAGCCTTGCTATGGTGCCATTTGAACGGCTTGCTGGACGCCCACCTGCACATCCCGATCTTCAGCCAGCACGGCCAGGCGACTGAATTTGAAGTGCGCAAGACCCTCGCCACCCTGCGCCAGGTATTGCCCTCAGCTGACCTCGACAAGCCGAACCAGACCTACTCGCAGCCGGCTCAGATTGAGCGGGTGTTGCTGTTTATCAATCTCGGCTACGACCCGCTGCAGCACCTGACCCGGCGCGGCCTGCAAAAAATCTCCGAACGCAGCAACAGTCTCGATTTCAGCGCACTGCGGGAAAACCTGGTGGGCACTCTGGATGTGGTGGTCGAAAACTCCTGGGGTGAAATTACCGTCGAACGCTTCGCCCAGGCCGATGCCCTGACTCAGGCGCTGCAATTTCTGCTGACCAGGCTGGCCAAACAGAAAGTAAACCGGCGCCCCGAGATACGCGCCTACTGCCACAACCAGACGCGGCCGCAGTCGATTGCCAAACGGGTACAGGACCTGTTTGACGACGCCATCAGCGCTGCCGACCAAGCCCACCAGGGCCATAGCCTGAGATTCCTGTTTAACCTGGGTGACCAGTACCAGGGCATGCAACTGGGCGACAAACAACTGAAACCGGTCAGTTTCGATTCCGAACCGGCACTGATCGACTGGCTGGGCACCGAACAGGCCGAACGTTGCCCGATTTACCCCGACCGGTTATTCGAAACACATCGCAACCATTTGAAAGTCGTCTTGTCGGCCCAGCCAGCCGACGGTGGCCTGCTGGTGGTGTTCCAGGTAACGGGGCGTCAGGCGACGGTCTACCTGCTCGATGAACAGGCCTCGGTTCTGCGTTTTACCCAACCCTATTTTAATGCCTCGACTCTGCTGGCACCGCTGCTGCGCTTTCTGAAAATATCCGAACACCGGCAACGCAGTGAAGAGGACGCCATTCACCTGAACCAGCGCAGCATCAATTGCTTTGAGATGACCCAGGAAGGCAGCAAGCTGCCGGTACTAAAACGCCAGCGTCTGCAGGGTTTACTGCAGGAAAACCGCTTTATCAACATTCAGGCGTTTATGGACCGGCACGGTGAAGGACAATACGAATATCAGATGATCTGCAACGAGGAAGAGTTCAGTACCCTGGAACTGGGCGACCGGTTTTACACCGCCGTCGCGTCTTACATTGTAGGGCTACGCGCCCAGGGGCTGCGCTACCCCATGTACATCACCGACCTGGCCCTATCGGACCGGATTATTGCCAGCCTGCCCTTTGGCCAGGCGCAAACGCTGCACTACGTACGCGCCAAATTGCGCCTCGAACAGCGCATCAACGACGCCATGCGACTTCTCTGAGTTCGGGTCGGCTGGGCGGCATTGGCCCGCAGCGGCTACCGGGGATGCCCCTGTGGGGTCGGCGTAAATCCATCCATGGAGCCTGGGCCGCAGCATCCATGCTGCGGACTTCCCCACAGGGACATCCCCGGCACCCGCCGCTTGTCATCTCAGCAAACTCCGAAACTTGAATCAATTAGTTAACGCGAGCCACCAGACTTTCCAGATATTCCAGATCAGGAATACTGGCTTTGCCCAATTGGGTGATTACCGCCATTTTCTCTGCCTGGGCCATGGAGGCCTGGCTGTCTTCCCGCACATCGGCCTCGCCGAGTTTGACCATGCGGGGAATGCCCTGAATCAGCATGCCAAAAAACCGGCTTTTTGCCTGGTTGGACACCGCATTGAACACGGCAATCCGGGCATCGCGGGCGTCCTGACCGCGCACCTGACTGTTGGCGACCTCGAAACTGATCACCGGCACGCGTTCACCGCGCCAGTGCAGGTGCCCCAGATGCCAGGGTGGCGCGTTGTCGGCCTGGTCCAGTTCGGAACGAGGCACGACCTCGGCAATGGAGACGTTGGGCACCAGCAGATTCTTTTGCTGCATGGGCACCAGTAGACTGGCGACAATGGCGTCCTGATCGGTTTGGGCTACTGTTTTCATCGTTGTTCACCTTGTTGCCACGCCTGCGGCACTGTCTTCAGGCTACCTGAGTCACACGCTCAGCCAGCCAGATCAAAAGTTTTTCGGCCAGTTCAACCGGCGTTCCCTGGGCGTGCGCCGCCCCGATCTGTCGCACCGAATCGGGCATGGAGCTTTGCACGCAGCTGTCGGCTGACTGCGCCCAGACCGTGCCTCCGGCTGCCCTGATATCGGTCGCGCCAATGGCGCCATCGCTGCCCATGCCACTGAAGACAATGGCATGGGCCCGCTCGCCGAATCGCGCCGCAACGTTGGTCAGCAGATGATCCAGACTGGGACCATAGGGGCCGGACCAGGCATTGTTTTGCCAGACTATGCCATGATTGTCGGTAAACTGGATTTCGTGATTCACCGGCACCAGATAGACATGCCCGTTTTCCAGTTGCCGGCCATGCTCGGCATGCACCAGATTCAATTGAGTGTGACGGCCAATCGACAGTTGCAAGGCATCCACACAGCCGGCATCAATGTGCTGGGCGTAGAGAAAGCTGGCGGGCACCTCTGCCGGCAGCACATCCAGAAATTGTTTGACCGCCTCGGGACCACCCAGAGAGGCACACAACACCCAGACCGGCCCGAGTTCTGTTTTGGGCGCCTGCTGTAACGACTCCGGCAACGAGTACACCGGGGGTGGCCGGGTCGCCAGCAATCGCTCCAGATCAAAGGTCGGCGCTTCGGCGGCAGGCTGGGCTGCTGGCGCCAGAGCGTGCAGTTTGTCCTGCATTCTCCGCTGCCAACGCGGGTAATCTTCATGATTCCGGGCGGGAATGACTCCGTCTCCGAACAGAATGGGGGATTCCGTGCTTTCCAGCAACGACTGCACAAAATCATCCCATTGATCGTGGTTTTCCAGTTCAACTACCCAGACCCGAATGGTTTCATTGCGCATCAGCGCGGGCTTGAGGCGATCCGGATCGGTATTGACGGCTACGTCATAACCCGCACCCACCACCACGTCCTGCAACAGGTGCTGGACCAGGGGGGTGTCGGCAATGATGCCGACCCGGCTGTGCTGGGACGCAGTCCCGGTCGTCGCCGCCACACTCATCGCCCGGTCATGCCTCAATGCCCAACAAACGCTTGATAGCATCGACCAGAGGGCCTTCCTGGAAAGGCTTGCCCATGTACTCATTCACCCCGATCGACAGCGCACGCTCCCGGTGTTTGGCACCGGTCCGGGAAGTAATCATAATGATCGGGACCTGCTTCAGACGGCTGTCATGACGTACCCTTGAGGCCACTTCAAAGCCGTCCATATAAGGCATTTCGATGTCGAGCAGCATGATGTCCGGCACCCGGTCCTGCAACTGGGCAACGGCATCGGCGCCATGCTTGGCCAGAATCACTTCCATGCCCTGACGCTCCAGTAACCGGCTGGTGACTTTACGCACCGTCACTGAATCGTCCACCACCATCACGGTGTAGGGGCTGTCTTTATCGCGGGCCGGTTTTTTCGGTGCCGGTATCGCTTTTTGCGGCGTTGGCAAGGTGGTCACGCGGGAATGCTCAATGGCCAGCGCGCTGCGAATCAGCGCCGCCAGATCGAGAATCACCACCACGGAGCCATCACCCAGAATGGTGGCACCGGATACCCCGGGCACGGTACTGAACTGTGGCCCGAGCGTTTTCACCACTATTTCACGGCTGCCCATCAAACGGTCAACGTGCAACGCCATGGAGTGGTGTTCATCGCTGCCCTTGACCAGCACCAGCGG
>DASSWT010000016.1:0-7646 GCA_035704555.1 Saccharospirillum sp.
CAGGTAACGAACCCCAAGCCAGCGCCGGATACCTTTCTGGCCTGCGCCAGCCACCTGGGCTGCCAACCGGAAGAGTGCGTGGTTTTCGAAGATGCCGACCTTGGCCTCGAAGCCGCCCGGGCCGCCGGCATGACCGCCGTAGACGTACGCACCGAGTTTCAGTTCATTAACGACTATTTCCTGAACGGCTGAGGCCATTAACCCCGGCGAGACAATGGCGACAGACTGGAAAAACTGTCGTCAACTGCTCGCCAATAGCCGGTTAAGCGATCGTTCCAGTTGCGAATCTCCGGCGCCATTCGGGTTTCATCAACGGGCAAACCGAGCCTGCTCAGAATGGCGCTCAGGGCGGTTTCAGCCGCCGGTGCGGAACCGGTATCCATCTTCAGGGCGATGCCGGCGTTCAATTCCGGAATGGCGGCGATATAGACACCCTCGGCCCCTACTTTCAGGAACGCCCGGTCTTTTAGTTCGGCCATCACCTCACTGCAATAGCGCCCGGTACCGGCAACCATCATCGGCTCACTGACCGCGGCGTCATAGAGTTGTATGGCAGCCTGCTGGTACATCGCCGGTAGCTGATCAGGGTCGGCAAAGCGGGCAAAACCCAGTGCCAGGCTTTTCAATGGCATGGCCCAGGTTGGCGCGCTGCAACCATCCGGTGCTACCGGCATGCCTTCAAGCTGGGTGTCGCAGCAGCTTTCAATGCACTCCCGAATAGCCACTTGCACCGGGTGATCAACCTCGATATACCCCCGGGTTTCCCAGCCCATATGCTGCGCCAGCGCCAGCATGCCAACGTGCTTGCCCGAACAATTATTGTGACGCGCGCCCGGCGTCTGCTGCTGCCAGGCCAGGTCGATCAGCGCCTGCTGCTGCATCGGCCAATGCTGACCGCACTCCAGGGCGGGCTCGTCCAGGTTCAGTTTGGCCAGCATGGCCAGCGCTGTCTCGGTGTGCATGGCCTCGCCATTGTGGGAAGCACAGGTCAGTGCCAGTTCGGCCGGTGTAAACCCAAACGCCTTGGCGGCGCCACTGGCCACCATCGGCAAGGCCTGAAAGGCTTTGATGGAGGAGCGCGGGTAAGTCAGCGCATTGACATCGCCCACCGACCACAGAGTTTCCCCACTACTACGTACGATAACCGCACGACCACGATGTGTGCTTTCAACGGCGTTACCGCGAACCACTTGAACCAATACTGGGTTGGCTGACATGCCTGACCACTCCGACAAATAAACGCTGGTCTCGCACAATATCAAAAAACACAGGCCAGGAGTACGAAGTCGGCGGATCAGGCACGACAGCACTGCGCCACACCGGTAGACTGGCGCCAGTTCCTACAACGGCATTAAGGAGTCACCAATGGCAAGCAAGTGGGCACAACGGTTTTTCCAGATGGCAGAGCTGGTGGGCTCCTGGAGCAAGGACCCTTCAACCCAGGTGGGTGCGGTCATCACTCAGGGCAACCGGGTCGTTTCGCTGGGCTTCAACGGCTATCCGCACGGCGTATCAGACCGGGCCGACACGGACGACCGGGAAATGAAATACGCCAAAACAATTCATGCCGAGGAAAACGCCATTCTGTTTGCCAAACGGGATCTGGCCAACTGCGAGATATGGGTCACGCATTTCCCCTGCCCCAACTGCGCCGCAAAAATCATCCAGACCGGCATTACCGTGGTGCACTGCCCGGTCCAGACAGCGGACTTTCTGTCGCGCTGGGGTGAAAAAATCACCATCAGCGAATCGATGTTTGTTGAGGCCGGGGTGCAGGTCCACTGGGTCAAGGAACCGAAGGCCTGACGCCCTGTCCTGCCCCCTCCCACAACGACCGAGGCCCGCCCACCGGCTCACCTAATCCACCGGTGGGCTCAGCACATGCTCCCCAACAAAGAAAACGATTTCAAACAACAACATGAAATGACAAGTCCGCGCTGTGTATGGCTTTCAGAGCATCAGGCAGGATCATCACACTTTCTTTGAAAATTTTCTTGAAAACGTTACCAAGCCTGATCATACTCTGCTCCAACATAAAACTAAAAACGTCGCTAACAGACGTAAGAATAACCATAAGAACGTATACGAGGTATCGCACGTGCAGGAGACATCTGGTCAAAGCAGGTGGCATGCACTGACGCCATGGCTGTTTATGTTGCCTGCCATGCTGCTGTTCGCTGTCTATGTCATCATTCCTATCTTTCAAAGCATCTGGATCAGTTTTCATCAATGGGACGGTATTGGTGAAAAGGTATTTATCGGACTGGGCAATTACGCAGAGTTACTGGACGACCCTCAGTTCTGGACATCCCTGTGGAACAACATTCTGTGGTTGGTCTTCTACATGCTGGCCGTGCCAATAGGCCTGGGTGTCGCTCTCTTTCTGAACCAGCAGGTGCTTGGCATTCGAGCCGTCAAATCGCTGTTCTTCTTTCCGTTTGTGATCTCCCAGGTCATCGTCGGGGTGGTCTTTTCGTGGTTTTACGACCCCAGCTCCGGCCTGTTTCAGGACATTATCGGGCTGTTCGGGTTTGACCCACTGCCTATTCTGGCCAGCGAATCCATGGCTACTTACGGCATCATCGCCGCCGGGCTCTGGCCACAAATCGCCTACACCATGATTCTCTACCTGACGGGCCTTAACAACCTCAGCCCCGATCAAATTGAAGCGGCGCGCATAGATGGCGCCCATGGCTGGAGCATGCTGTGGAAAGTCATCATCCCGCAATTGCGCCCTGCCACTTTCATTGCTGTCGTGGTAACCGTCATCGGTGCGTTACGCTCCTTTGACCTGGTCGCCACCATGACCGGGGGCGGTCCCTATGGCAGCACGTCCGTACTTGCATTCTTCATGTACGAACAAGCCATCTTCAGCTACCGCATGGGCTATGGCGCCGCCATCGCTACCGTGCTGTTCATGTTGATGCTGACATACATCGCATTTTTCCTGTGGCGCATGCTGCGTGCGGAACGAGGATAAGACATGTTTCCGACTCCCATACAACAAACGTCCCGCTTTACTCAGATCAGCTACAAGGTCGCGCTGCCGCTGACCATTATGATCTGGCTGCTGCCGCTGGCGGCGATCATGATGACTTCGATTCGCTCCATTGCCGACATCAATGCCGGCAATTATTGGGGCTGGCCCGAGCAATGGATGCTGATCGAGAACTACACTGAAGTGTTCACCCGGACCAACATGAGTCGCTACCTGCTCAACAGCGTGATGATCACGTTACCGGTCATGGTTTTCTCGGTCGGGCTGGCCACTATGGCGGGGTTTGCACTCGCCAAGTACAAGTTCCGCGGGCGCATCGCCATCTTTGCTGCCTTTATCGGCGGGAACTTTGTTCCCTTCCAGATTCTGATGATTCCGGTGCGTGACCTGACCATTCAGACCGGTCTGTACGACACCATCTGGGCGCTGATCATCTTTCACACCGCCTTCCAGACCGGGTTTTGCACGCTGTTTATGCGCAACTTCATTGTCGGTTTGCCGGACGAGCTGTTTGAGTCCTGTCGTCTCGAGGGCGCCAGTGAATGGCAGATTTTCACCAAAATCGTGCTGCCACTGGTACGGCCGGCGCTGGCCGCGCTGTCAGTTCTGATTTTCACCTTCATCTGGAACGACTATTTCTGGGCGCTGGTGCTGGTACAAAGTGATGAGGTCAGGCCGATTACGGCGGGCATCAGCGCACTTCGTGGCCAGTGGCTGGCCTCCTGGCAGTTGATTTCAGCAGGCTCCATCGTGGCCGCTCTGCCACCGGTCATTCTGTTTTTTGCCATGCAACGCCACTTCATTGCCGGCCTGACGCTGGGCGCCACCAAGGGGTAAACATGACGGTCTACGCACTGCATTCAGAACAATCAACCCTGGTAGTCGAGGCGCTGCCCGACGAAGCCCCGGTTGTCCGTTACTGGGGCAGCCGACTGCAACAGGCGCCAGACCCGCTCCTGTGGCAACCGGCACTGCCACAGGCTGGGCTGGATGAAGTGCGGCCTTTGAGCATTGCCCCGACCCTGGCCGACGGCACCTTTCTGGAACCCGCGCTGCGTTCCCATCAAAGCGGCCAGGGCTGGGCTGAGCAATGGCAACTGACCGCTACCCAAGCAACCGATACTGACCTGGCCTTTGTGCTGGTCAGTCGTTCAGGGCTGGTTAGGCTGAACTGGCAGGTCACCATGGATGCAGCGACCGATGTACTGTCGATCCACACGACGCTGACCAACCAGAGCGATGCCGAACTCGCACTGGAACAATGGCTGGCCACCTGGCCGCTGCCCCGCGACCACAACGAGGTACTGACCTTCACCGGCCGCTGGGTCAATGAGTTTCAGCCGCGTCGTCAGGCGCTGCCCATTGGAGCGCTGGAACTGACCAACCTGAAAGGCCGGACCTCGCACGACCATTTTCCGGGCCTGCTGACCGGCACCACTGGTTTCAGCGCGGACCAGGGCGACGTCTGCGCCTTTCATCTGGGCTGGAGCGGTAACCACCGCCAGCGTGTTGAACGCAATCAGCAGGGGCTGACTCAGTACCAGGCGGGAGCGCATCTGTTGCCGGGCGAAATTCGACTGGCGCCCGGAGCGCACTTCACTGCACCGGTCCTTTATGCCACTCGGTCTGCTTCGGGCTTCAATGATACGGCGGCCAATTTCCAGCAATTCGTTCGCAATAAGTTACTGACCTGGCCAAACGAAGGCCCGCGCCCTGTCCATATCAACACCTGGGAAGCGATTTATTTCGATCACACCCAGAAGGCGCTGGATGATCTGGCTGAGGCCGCGGCTGATGTGGGCGCGGAACGCTACGTACTGGACGACGGCTGGTTTCTCGGTCGCCGTGACGATACCTCGGGGCTCGGCGACTGGACGGTCGACGAGAGCATCTACCCGGAAAAATTGCACCCGCTCGCGGCGACCCTGAAACGCACTGGCCTTGAGTTCGGCCTTTGGGTTGAGCCGGAAATGGTTAACCCGGATTCCAATCTTTATCGCCAGCACCCGGAGTGGGTGCTCGCCATCGACGGTCAGCATCAGCCGCTGGCGCGTCAGCAGCGCGTGCTGGACCTGACCCGCACGGAAGTTCAGGACTACCTGTTTGATCACCTCAACGCCCTGCTCGACGAATACCCCATTACCTACCTGAAGTGGGATATGAATCGCGACCTGGTTCAGGCCGCCGATGCCCGGGGCCAGGCCGCCACCTTTCGCCAGACCGAAGCACTCTATGAACTGCTGGCGAAGCTGCGTAAGGCGCACCCCGGGGTCGAAATAGAATCTTGCGCCTCGGGCGGCGCCCGTATGGACTACGGCATTCTGCAGCATACCCATCGGTTCTGGCTCAGCGACTGCAACGACGCCCATGAACGCCAGCGCATGCAACAGTGGGCCGCCCTGTTCTTCCCGGCCGAAGTGCTCGGCAGCCATATCGGACCGCCGCACAGCCATACCACCGGGCGCCAGCACACGACTGACGTTCGAGCTGGCACCGCGCTGTTCGGGCACATGGGCATCGAATGGGATGTTCGTCATTTAAATGATGCAGACCGGCAAGCACTGGCCAACGCCATTGCACTGCACAAAGAATGGCGCGCCGTCATTCACAGCGGTATCCGCCGTGCCCTGCAGCCTGTAGATCCGAATCAGATCGCCTTCCAGGTCAGCGCTGCGCCGCATCATATGATCAGTGTGTTTCAGCAGGACATGCCCGAGCTCTCGGTGCCTGGCTCGCTGCGTGTTCCTGGACTGCAGCCCGATAAACACTATCGGCTCTCGATCATTCTGCAGCCTGAAAAAACCGGCCATTTAATGAAAGCCGGCCCGGCCTGGATGGCCCGGGGTGACGTGCAACTAACCGGCGAGAGCCTGATGATGCAGGGGCTACCCCTGCCCGTCATGGACCCGGACAGCCTGTTGGTGCTGGCACTGACCGAAGCCTGAACAAACAGATTTGATGCGCTGGTCCTGGCCAGCGACGCAAAAGAAAGCGCTCTAGCGCGAAGAACCGTGTAACTGGTCTACCGGTTGCACATTGAAATGGGGCTAGCCCCCAGATGTATCACAACAATAAAGAAGGACGAGGCTATGAAACTAAAAACATTACTGACAGCCAGTGCCATCGGGGCCTTATTCATGTCCCAGGCCAGTGCTGGAACGCTGGTCATCAACTCCAACCAGTCTGACCCGGCGCCGAAGGCCGCCTGGGGAGAAATCATCGCTGATTTCGAAGCAGCCAATCCGGATATCGACGTAGAGCTGAATGAATATGATCACGAGGGCTATAAAAGTGCTATTCGAAACTGGCTGGTAACCTCACCACCGGACATCGTTTTCTGGTTTGCCGGCAACCGGATGAAATATTTCGTCGACCGCGGTCTGTTTGAACCGGTCACGGGTGTCTGGGAAGAAAACGATATGTATAGCAATTTCGCATCAACCCGGGCGTCAATGACCGTTGAGGGCGAGCAATACGGCGTCCCCGCTACCTACTATCAGTGGGGCGTCTATTACAACGCCGACATTTTTGATGAGCTGGGACTGAGCGAACCACAAACCTGGGACGAGTTCATGAACGTCAACCAGACGCTCAAGGACAATGGCTACACACCAATTACCATCGGCACCAAGTTCCTGTGGACTGCCGCTGGTTGGTTTGACTACATCAACCTGCGTACGAACGGACTGGATTTCCACATCGACTTGATGGACGGCAAGATTCCATACACCGATGAGCGTGTACGTGCGACCTTCGAGAACTGGCGCGAACTGATCGATGCCGGCTTCTTCCTGGAAAACCATGCCGCCTATAGCTGGCAGGAGGCCCAGGCGCCTCTGCTAAATGGTGAAGCAGGCATGTACCTGATGGGTAACTTCCTGACACCAAGCTTCCCGGAAGGCTCAAATTTCGACTTCTTCCAGTTCCCGCAGATTGATCCGGAAATTGGCATGTTCGAAGATGCGCCCACCGATACCGTGCACATTCCATCGCGCGCCAGCAATAAAGAAGATGCCAAGCGCTTCCTGGCCTATGTTGCACAGGCAGACGTGCAAACCAAACTCAACCTGGGTCTGAACCAGTTGCCACCTAACGCTGACGCGGAAGTGGGCGACAACAAATTCCTGCAACAGGGTCTGGAAATGCTGTCAGAAGCAGATGGCACGGCACAGTTCTACGATCGCGATACTGATCCGGCCATGGCCGCTGAAGGCATGAAAGGGTTCCAGGAATTTATGGTTAACCCCGATCGTCTGGATGCCATTCTGACCAACCTGGAACGGGTACGTCAGCGCGTCTTCCGCTAAGTTCATTCACTGCCAAACCTTTAGGCGACCTTCGGGTCGCCTTTTTTTGTGCCCAGAATAGCGCAGCAGGCAGCGGTGTATAATCGGTAACACTTGTTTTACCATGATTCTGAAACAGGGAATCACAGGGATGAACAATGGGTTATTGGTTAAAACGCTTACTGGCACTGGTACTGGGTGCACTCAGCCTGATATTGGCAACACTCTGCTTTAACTGGGGTTTTACTGCCCTGAGCGAATCACGGCAGATGGAGCGGCTACCGCAGTCACCCATTGCCGTTCTGGCCGGCGGCCCCTACGCCGTGGCCGGTCGCACAGAGCGCGAATCGAACGTGTTGACA
>DASSWT010000046.1:0-7887 GCA_035704555.1 Saccharospirillum sp.
GACTGAATTTCCACAATTTTCTGATCCAGATCACTGATGCGCTGCTCCAGGAAGGTGTTTCTCTGGCTTTGAAACGCAATTTGACTGGCCACTTGTTGATCCCAGCTCCAGCCGGCAGCGCCCGCGGCGACCACGACCAGCACTAGAACCAGAATAAAATTCTTCTGTCGTTCCTTGCGGCGCTCTTCGCGCCAGGGCCTTAAATCAATATTTGCCACGTTCGAAACTCCTCAATGCCAGACCACAGGCAATCATCAGTGCAGGGGCGTCATTGGTCAGATTGCTGGCATTTACCTTGTTCGACAGGGTCATACTGGCAAAAGGGTTCGCGACCATGGTATTGGTGCCGATTTTTTCCTTAACCATCTGCGCCAGACCCGGGATCGACGCCGTCCCGCCCGCCAGCAAAATATAGTCGACATCGTTATAGGGAGACGCGGCAAAGAAGAATTGCAGGGATCGGGTCACCTGCTGGACGACGGCCTCCTTGAAGGGTTCAAGCACTTCACTGGCGTAATCGTCTGGCAAACCGCCTTGTTTCTTGGCGAGCCCGGCCTCAGCCTGAGTCATGCCATAGCGGCGCATGATCTCTTCGGTCAGCTGCTTGCCACCAAACAACTGCTCGCGAGTGTAAATGGTTTTACCGTCATTAAGCACGCTGAGCGTTGTCATAGTGTGACCTATGTCCACCACAGCAACCGTCAGGCCGTCCTCGGAGGGTTCCAGCTCAGGGATCAGCAGCTGGAAAGCACGTTCCAGGGAGAAGGCTTCCACATCGACCGCACGGGATTCCAGGCCACCCAGTTCCAGGGCATCCTCCCGCAGTTCGACATTTTCGCGACGACAGGCTGCCAGCAGCACATCGACCAGGCCATCGCCTTTTTCAGACGGACCTATAACGTCGAAATCGATCGCGACCTCATCCAGCGGGTAGGGGATATACTGGTCCGCCTCCACCTGGATCTGGTTCTCAATTTCTTCATCGGACAACCCGGCCGTCATCTGAATCGACTTGGTAATCACAGAAGAGCCGGACACGGCAACCGCCGCTTGCTTCAGCTTGGAGCGCGACTTTGTAACAAGCTTGCTGATGGCTTCACCCACCCCTTCAATGTCGTTGATATTTTTTTCCACAACGGCATTTTCAGGCAGAGGCTCAACAGCGTAAGCTTCTACTCGGTAACCGTTGGACACCTGGCTCAGTTCCATCAACTTGACAGAGGTGGAACTGATGTCGATGCCCAAAAGCCTTTTTTGCTTCTTTTTGAATAGCGAGGCCACGAATGTTTCCCTTGAACGACACGCACTTACGAACGTTTTATAGGTTTTACATTAAGTATTACATAACACAATAGACCAATCCGCAATGTATAAAAAGCAACATTTCTGCCTATAATGGCGGCCTTTTTCAGCGGTTTTCAGCTAACCCCTTCATTTAATTGGGAAAACATGACGTATTTGGCCAAATCTGTACGCTTTATTCTGTGGGCATTCTTCTCTTTGATTTGTGCCCTGGTTCTCATTTCAGCCAGTGTCTATCTGTATCTTAGCCCGTCTTTACCTGACGTACAGACTTTAAGGGACATTCAGCTGCAAACCCCCATGCGCGTCGTGAGCGCCGATAACGAGCTGATTGCCGAGTTTGGGGAGCAGCGCCGCAACCCGATTCAGTTTGACGAAATTCCTCCGTTGTTCGTCAAAGCTCTGATTGCCATAGAAGATCAGCGGTTTGAAGACCATCTGGGTGTCGACCCGGCTGGGTTTACCCGGGCAGTCCTGGCCGTTCTAAAAACAGGTGAAACCGACGGCCCCGGGGGCTCGACCCTGACACAACAGGTAGCACGAAACTTCTTTTTGACCCGGGATAAAACCATAACCCGCAAATTTACGGAGATCTTGCTCGCCTTCCAGATGGAGCGGGAGCTCAGTAAGCGGGAAATCTTCGAGCTTTATGCGAACAAGCATTTTCTGGGCTATCGCGCTTACGGCATACAGGCTGCAGCTGATGTCTACTACAGCCGCAATATCAATGACCTGACACTCCCGGAGCTGGCGATGATCGCTGGCCTTCACCAGGCACCTTCAGCCGCCAACCCGCTGATCAACCCGGACAGAGCGAAGCGTCGGCGAAATACAGTACTCGGACAAATGCTGGAACTGGATTATATACCCCAGGCAACCTATGAGGCTGCTATCGAGGCGCCACTTACGGCCGGTTTCCAGGGGAACGGCCCAGAGGTAGAGGCCTCCTATCTGGCTGAAATGGTGCGAAGCCATATGGTCGAGCAGTACGGAGAAGCGGCATACACCGACGGCTATACCGTGCACACTACAGTGAACACAACACTGCAGGCAGCTGCGAATGAGGGTATCCGCCAGGCCCTGACCGACTATAGTCGACGCCATGGTTACCATGGCCCTGAAGATCATTACGATGTGGAAGGTCTGTCAGAAGAAGAAGCGCTGGCCCGGTGGCGCGAGTTGATTGATCGCACGCCACGCTACGGAGGGCTGACCCCGGCCGTAGTCATAGCCACCAGTGACGAGGCTCTTCGGGTTATGCCCCGCGGCAGTGAGCCAGTGGATCTGCCGCTTGAGAGGCTGGCCTGGGCACGCCCCTATATTACAGAAGACAGCATGGGGCCAGTTCCGGAAACTGCAACAGACATTGCCAAACCCGGCGACCTGGTGCGAGTCGTTCAGGTTGATGGTCAGTGGGAGCTGACACAGGTTCCCTGGGCCCAGGGGGCTTTGGTGTCACTCGATCCCAGCGACGGCAGTGTAAATGCGCTGGTTGGCGGTTTCGACTTTCTACTGTCCAAGTACAACAGGGCGGTTCAGGCGAGTCGTCAGCCGGGCTCTGTATTCAAACCTTTTATTTACGCTGCAGCGCTGGACAAAGGCTTAACACCCGCAACGATTGTCAACGATGCTCCTATCGTGCGCGCCGACTCACTGCTTGAAGATGTGTGGCGGCCCCGGAATTCCGGCGACCGATACTTGGGTCCGATCCCTTTGCGCCAGGCACTGTATCAATCGCGTAATCTGTCGGGCATTCGCATCCTTGAGGACATCGGTGTCGATTACGCCCGCCAATACGCAGAACGATTCGGTTTTGATAAAAACCAGTTGCCACGCGATATGACCCTGGTCCTGGGCAGTACCGTGGCATCGCCCATGGAAATTGCCCGGGCCTATGCGGTATTTGCCAACGGCGGCTATCTGATTGATCCCTATTTCATCGACAGCATCACCGATGCTGATGGCAACATCATCTTTGATGCCAATCCTGCTGTCGTTTGCAGGAGCTGCCCGGAAACCCCCCGCCCCTTCAAGCTGGAAACCAGCGACGAAGCATCTTCCGTGGAAGCTGCAACGACGGCCGTTGATGTTGCACCGGTTACGCTGAACATCGAAGACGACCCAACAACCGAGGCAACTGCCGGTCCACCCCGGCCGCGTTATGCTCCGCAGGTTATGTCAGAACAGACGGCCTACCTGATGGACTCAATGTTGAAGGACGTGGTGCGACGGGGTACTGGGCGCGTTGCCTATTCGGCTCTGGGCCGTGACGACCTGGCCGGTAAAACGGGGACGACGAACAATGCAGTCGATGCCTGGTTCAGCGGTTATAACGGGGATATTGTAACTACGGTCTGGATAGGATTTGATGACAACCGGGGCCTGGGCCAGGCCGAATTTGGCGGTAAGGCTGCCTTGCCCGCCTGGATCACCTTCATGAAAACCGCACTGGAAGGCCAGAGCAGCAATACAATGTCGCAACCCGTTGGGATAGAAAGAATTCGCATTGATCCGGCGACCGGCCTGCTTGCACGGCCCAACCAGCCCAACGCCGTGTTTGAAATATTCAAGGAAGGCACAGCACCGACCGAAGTCAGCCGAGAGGATGTGACCATCGACTTTTCATCCAGTAATAACGGTGATGGTAACGACACCAATAACGGGGACTCGATATCCCCGGAAATGCTGTTTTGACAGCCCGCTGACATCAAATCAGACTCATAAAAAAGGCCCCTTGAATTGGGGCCTTTATCGTTTCAGCAAGCAGTAGTTGCCTATAGCTTATATTCTTCAGGCAGTGGCAATCGGGCAACACCAGTTTCCACCGCAGCGCGGGCCACGGCACCGGAGACCCGGTTCAGCAGGCGCGAATCCAGCGCCTTGGGGATGATGTAATTGCGCCCGAAAGACCATTGCTCACCGCCATAGGCTGCCACCACTTCCGGCAATACTTCTTCACGGGCGAGTTCCTTGATCGCATAGGCCGCTGCCAGCTTCATCTCTTCGTTAATCGCCGTTGCACGCACGTCCAGCGCCCCGCGGAACACAAAAGGGAAGCCGAGCACATTGTTGACCTGGTTCGGGTAGTCGGACCGGCCGGTTGCCATGATCAGATCATCACGGGTAGCCAACGCCAGCTCCGGCTTGATTTCAGGGTCCGGGTTGGCACAGGCGAAAACGATGGGGTTGGGGCCCATTCGCTTTAACTGTTCGGCACTGAGCATGTCTGGTCCGGAGAGACCCAGAAACATATCGGCCCCTTCGATGGCATCGTCCAGTGTACGGGCTTCGGTGACCGGATTGGCAAATTCGCGCTTGTATTGATTCAGGTCGTCGCGACCGGCGTGAATCACACCCTTGCGGTCGATCATCAGCAGGTTTTCAAGCGGCAGGCCTGCAGAAACCAGCAAGCGAGAGCAGGAAATGGCCGCTGCACCGGCCCCGAGGACAACCAGCTTGGCGGTTGCCAGCGATTTACCCTGGATCTCAAGGGCGTTGAGCATGCCGGCCACGGTTACAATAGCCGTACCGTGCTGGTCGTCGTGGAAAATGGGCACCTTGCACTTTTCGATCAGCCGACGCTCAACCTCAAAGCACTCCGGTGCCTTGATGTCTTCCAGGTTGATGCCGCCAAAGGTTTCAGCCATCAGCGAAACCGCCATAACGATCTCGTCAACATTCTCGGTATCGAGTTCTATGTCGATGGAATCGATGTTGGCAAAGCGCTTGAATAGCAGAGCCTTGCCTTCCATCACCGGCTTGCTGGCCAGCGAGCCCAGGTTACCCAGACCAAGAATGGCGGTGCCGTTGGAGATAACCGCCACCAGATTGCCTTTCATGGTGTATTTGAAGGCATTTTCCGGGTCTTCTGCGATAGCTCGCACCGGTTCAGCCACGCCCGGGCTGTAAGCCAGGGAGAGGTGACGTGAAGTTTCGGCGGGCGTGGTAATTTCGATACTGAGCTTACCCGGGCGGGGCATGGCGTGATATTCAAGCGCGTCGCGCTTTAACTCGTCTGACATGATCGGTGTCCATTCTTATTGTGCAGATAGGTAGGAAAGCCCTCAAAGCATAACGAAGCGCTCCGGGTCGCTCAAGCAAACAAGCCAGAGGATAGTGCACGACAGTCTTGCTGACCATGCAAGAAATCACTGAATACCGGGCTCATTAGTGACCACCCACAAAAAAGCCCGGCAGTGCCGGGCTTCTTCATCGTAAAGCGCTCTACAGGAAAAGAGTGCCTTATTTGCCGATCTTGCGTGCTGAAAAACGCGACTTGAAGCGATCGATACGGCCGCCGGAGTCAACGATCTTCTGCTTACCGGTGTAAAACGGGTGGCAAGCCGAGCAAACGTCGAGGTGCATTTCACCACCACGGGTTGAGCGAGTCTTGATGACGTTACCGCAGGAGCAGTTGGCCGTCAGTTCCAGATAGTTCGGATGGATATCAGCTTTCATGGGTCACCTCTGTTGCGCCGCCACCCGGTCTTGCTTGCCGGGCACCGCACTTTGACGAAAGAAACAGGTTCAGGGCACAATGCCTGTTCGTTGCTGTCTCCAGTAGTCACTGTGGACAAGCCGCTAGCAAGACCAATGCCCCAAAAATGGGAGCGCAATCATACCAGAGTCTGATCGATTGACAACCACTTCCAAACACCCGCTGCGCATCGCTGATATCGCCGTACCAGGCCCTTTTGCTGGCCCGTTGAGCTACCGGATCGAGCCGGGCCAGAACCCGGTTCCCGGCAGTCGGTGTCTGGTACCGCTGCGCTCCCGGCAGGTGGTCGGCGTGGTCACCGGGGTCCGCCCAGCCCGCACAGGCGACAGCGACACCCTAAAGAGCATCGTTCAGGTTGTGGATGAGCAATCGTTGCTCAGCCCGGATGTGCTGCAACTGGCCCAATGGGTCAGCCGCTACTATTTATACGATGCCCATCCGGCCTACATGCTGGCCTTCCCTGCTACCTTGCGGGCCGGTGAAGCGGCTGAACTGAATGATGAGCCCAGGCTGGAACTGACCGTCGCGGGTGAGCACCTCGACCCCTACCAACTGAAAGGGCAGCGTCAACGGGATGCCCTGGCTGAATTGCAGTCTCTACATCAGAGTGGTCAGGCCTGCACACCGGCCCTGCTGCGCACCCGGGGCGTTGAACGCCCCCACTGGAAGGGCCTGATCGACAAGCGATTACTCAAGCAACGAACGGCCGACCTGATACCGACCACCCCCGAAGGCACCCTGCGCCAGGACTCGCTGCCACTGAACCCAGACCAGGCCGCTGCTCTTGAAGCCTTGCCGACAGAAAGCTTTACCGTGCAATTGCTGGAAGGGGTTACCGGCAGTGGCAAGACCGAGGTTTACCTGCAAGCCATGCAACGCGCTCTGGCGCGCGGCAAGCGGGTGCTGGTTCTGGTGCCGGAAATTGGCCTGACGCCCCAGACACTGGCCAGGTTCCAGCAGCGGTTTCAGGATAGCCTGGTCGCGTTGCACAGCGGCATGACCGACAAACAACGCAACAATGCCTGGCTGCGGGCCCGGGGCGGCGAAGCCAGCATCATTCTCGGAACTCGCTCTGCGGTCTTAACGCCCATTCCTGATCTAGGGCTGATCGTGGTCGATGAAGAACACGATGCCTCCTACAAACAACAGGACACCCTGCGCTACCATGCCCGGGATCTGGCGATTTACCGGGCCCGACTGTTGAGCATTCCGGTCATTCTCGGCTCGGCCACCCCTTCTCTGGAATCCCTGCACAATGCCCGCCAGGGCCGCTACCAGCACCAGCGGTTGCAACAAAGGGCTCAGGGCCAGCAGCGTTCACGCCTGGAAACCATCGACATGCGCAAACAGCGCCAGGAGCATGGTGTTTCGGAGCGATTGCTGAACCGCATTGGCGAGCACCTCGACAACGGCAATCAGGTGTTGCTCTTCCTCAACCGGCGCGGCTACGCACCCTCCTGGTTTTGCCGCCAGTGCGGCTGGATGTCCGACTGCCCGTTCTGCGACGCCCGGCTAACCTATCACCGGGGCCGCCACCAGATGCTGTGCCACCACTGCGGCCACCAGGAACGCCCACAACAGCAATGCCCCGACTGCAGCTCTACCGATCTCACGCCTCTGGGCGCCGGCACCGAACGGGCCGAGGAGGCATTGACAGCCTGGTTCCCACAGACCCCCATCATCCGGTTCGACCGCGACTCGGTCACCAACGCCCGGGAGCTTGAGC
Source organism: Saccharospirillum sp. (assembly GCA_035704555.1). Classification (GTDB taxonomy): domain Bacteria; phylum Pseudomonadota; class Gammaproteobacteria; order Pseudomonadales; family Natronospirillaceae; genus Saccharospirillum. Next base: position 7,527 of record DASSWT010000046.1, read on the forward strand.
AGCAACTGAGCCGGGCCCAAGCCGATGGCCCCGCCATACTGGTCGGCACCCAGATGCTGGCCAAGGGTCACCATTTTGAACGCGTAACCCTGGTCGGCATCATCGATATGGATGCAGGCCTGTTCAGTGCCGACTTCCGCGCCCGCGAGCGCATGGGCCAATTACTGGTTCAGGTGTCGGGGCGTTCAGGCCGGGGCGATCGCGCTGGCGAAGTCGTGCTGCAAACCTTTCATCCGGACCACCCCTTCTTTACACCCCTGCTGGAGCAGGATTACCCGGTTTTTGCAGCCCAACTACTGGAAGAACGTCAACGCTCAGGGTTACCACCCTTTGGCTATCTGGCCTGCCTGCGCAGCGACAG
>DASSWT010000088.1:0-3857 GCA_035704555.1 Saccharospirillum sp.
CATCAGCGGCGACTGTCGGCGTATCCAGAATGGTGCTGGAGTCTGAATAGGTAATATCGGTGTCCAGCCGAAATTCCTCTCCCAGACGGGTGCCATCAAGACTGAAGCGCTGGCCTTCTGGACGGTTGCTTTGAATCCAGCCAGCCAAGAGCGTGCCATCAGAAGAAAACGCCACCGAAGGCTCCCGCTGCCCAAGACCAATGACTTCAGAATACTCGGTACCATCGGCCAGATAGGTCTGCAGTTTGGCCCTGCGGGTAATACCTTCGCCCACCTGCCAGACCAGTGCAATATCCCCATCGGCATCCATCGCAATGTCCGGACGGCAACCGGAGTCGATGTCCACTGACACATTGTCGACTGTCCCGTCCTGCGAAATGCGAGCGATGTCTATCCGGTCATCGCAACTGTTGGTGTCGATTTCCAAATTTTCATCAATGGCCCAGGCCACTGCTATCCGGCCGGTTTTATCGGCCGCTATTACCGGTTGGTGCGTACTTGCATAGCCGACCACCTGATAAACAGTAATTTCTTCGCCGAGCCGTTCACCATTCTGATCAAATCGTTGCAGCTTCACGTAGTCGTAGCTGTATAGGTCATCGTCGTGCTCGGACCAGAGCACGCCGAACTGCCCATCAGGTAATGCCACCACGTCATAGCCGGTCAATAGATGTTGGCTGTCGACCTGGTAAACGCCGATCGCCGGTGAGGGGATTTCCAGCAAACTTGCTTTGGCGGGCATGACTACTGACAGCGCTACCGCCGCTGCCAATGGTGTGTGACGAAACGTAATTCGATCCATTCGTTGATCTCCCTGTTTGTCGCGTTGCGAATTCGTGTATGACACTCGAATGAGTGATGGCCGCCGGCTGCTTCTCCCACCGGAGAGAACAGCCGCAAGCCTTTTGATGGAGGCCGAGACTTTTTCAGCTCGTGTGCATCCAACGCCGGATACCGAGCAAAGCCAGCAGGCTTAACAGCCAGGGGCCACCCGCACCGCCACTACTGCCACCGCCACCGTTATCATTCGGTACTTCGGCATCATTGCTGGTATCGTCTGAGGAATTCTCCTCAATCGGGGCCTCTTCAACGGGCTCCTCCTCAACGGGTTCTTTGGCTTCAATCAGGGTTGGTAGAATGCGCCCCAGTAATCGTTTGGATTGACCGTCGTCCTGGTCGTGACGCGCCCAGATCAAAATGCCCCGGTCGTTACTCATGACCAACTTGGCTCCAAAGTTGAAGCGGGTATCGCTGTCGTTGAATTCCGACGGGTTTACATAGGGTTGCTCGAGCTCGGCAATGTTCAGTCGGTCGTCAAACACCGTCAGCTTGGTATCCGGCAGGCTATCAAACACCTTGGAACGCCAGGCCACCAGCACGTTGCCGGCACTGTCGACACTCACGGTCGGGGTGGTGATATTTTCATAAGACAAAAAGCTGGTATTGTAGCCATCGCCTGCGGTTAGCTCTCTACCGGGGGTACCGTCGGCGTGCCATCGCAGGCCTCTGATTTCCACGGCTTCCACATTGGGCGCCGTGTAGGTCGTGCGTTCGCTCCAGAACGCAATATAGCCATCGTCGCCATAGGTCGACAGGGCTGGCGTCAGCTGACGGGAATTCTCGTCTCTCAGGGCGCCGTTATCGAGTCGCTTTGGGGTGGAATCCAGCGTGTTTCCATCAATATTGAAGCGCTGGGCAAATAGAAAATCGCTGTCGTCTTGCTGCCAGGCCACCATGAATTCGCCATCGGGTTGCATAGCCAGCACCGGGGTTGGGGCGAAATTGGCCTCTTCTTGAACCAGTCGGATAGGTTCATTTTGAAGTTCGATGCCGTTGGCTGAGTAGGTTCGCAGCAGCGAGTTGGTATCCTGATAACGGAGCCCGGTTCGGTCGCGCCAGGTTAGTGCGAAATCACCGTCGGCATCCATCGCCAGGCGTGGTTCACAGCCCTTTGCCGAGACCAGTGTGGGGGCTGGCAAATTGCTCCAGTCGCCATCGCCATCCAGGGTTTGGACAAAGAGATCGCCATAGCAATGATCCCCGGGGGTCGACCAGGCTACGACCAGGTCGCCGTCTTCATCGGCCGCGACGGCAGGGTGACGGAAGTGATTGGTGGCCTGATCGATGTCGGTTTGAAAAAGCGTCAGCGCTTCACCACTGGCGTTACCGCTGGCGTCGAAGCGCTGCAGGATGACTGAGTCTTTGTAGTCGTTGTACCGGTAATCTTCCGCCCAGATCAGGGCAAAACCACCGTCCGGCAGGGCAGCAGCGTCATAGCCTCTGAAGCGATGGTAATTAACATTTTCCAGCTGTCGAAGCGTGAGCGTTTCACTGGCGTCTTCCAGCACGCCAGCATTCACTGGTGCGGACAATACGGCCAGCGCGGTAGCCAATGGTATTAAACGGAAAGGTGGCTGCATCATTGCGAAACTCCTTGATGGTTTGAGCACGGCCCCACGATCCTCGCAGGGCACAGTACAGTATTCTTATCCTGTCTCTTGTTTTTCTGTCGTGGCGATCAGTGACGGCGCATCCAGCGTCCAATACCCAGCAAGGCAACCAGACCAAGCAACCAAGGGCTTCCCGCGCCACCGCCGCTGCCAGACGAGCCACCGGTTTCGGTTGCATTGTCTTCGTCGACCGGGATGTCAGCTTCAACCAGGCTTGGCAAGGTGCGCATCACCAGTCGATGTGGTTGGTCGTCTTCCACTTGTACCCAGACCAGAAAAGTCTGTTCGTCTGTCATCACCAATTGAGGCGGATGACTGATAACGCTGCTCGCGTTCAGAGTCTCCGGATCGATGAAGGGTTGTTCGAGTTCGACGATGCTCAGGCGGTCGTCAAACAGGGTCAGGCTTGTTTGCGGTTTCTGTTCGTCTTCCTGGCCTTGCCAGGCGACGATCGCATTGCCATCGCTGTCGACTGCCAGGGCCGGGCTGCTTTGCTTGAACAGGTTATAGTCGTCTGAGGTGAGCATTTCGCCCGCGGTCAACGCCTTGCCCGGTGTGAGATCGGCGTGCCAGCGCAACCCTTTGATTTCGAATTTGTTGGCATCCTCCGCGGCGAGGTATTCCTGGCGCTCCTCCCAGAAAGCAATGAAACCATCATCGCCGTAGGGTTCCAAAGCTGGGTTAATTTGTATGTGGTCGTAGTCCGGGTTGAGCATGCCGTTATCGAGACGCTGCGGTGTGGCATACCGAGTGGTGCCGTTGAGATTGTAGCGTTGGCTGTAGAGGTTGTAGTCGTCGTCTTCGGTTTCCCAGGCAACCATGAATTCGCCATCCCGTTGCATGGCTAGAGCCGGTGTTGCTCTTTCCCATACGCTGTCGCGGGCCAGCACAATATCGCTGACCTGAAAGGCAGTACCGTTCGCTGAATAGGTGCGCAGACGAGCACTGGCTTCCTGGTACTCCGTGGGGTCCCGCTCTCGCCAGGTCAGTGCGAAGTCGCCGTCGGCATCCATCGCGAGGCGTGGATCACAGCCTTCTTCGGTTACCCGGGTCGGGTCGGGCAGGTTGCTCCAGTCGCCATCGGCCTCCAGTGTCTGGAAGAAGAGGTCGCCAAAACAGTTGTCGCCGGGCGTTGTCCAGGCGACAACCAGGTCGCCCTCTTCATCGCTTGCGACCGCGGGCTGACTGAATCGGGTGGTGAGTTGGGAATCGGTTCCCTGGTACAGGGTCAGTTCGTTGCCGCTGGCACTGCCATTGGCATCGAAACGCTGCAGCCTTACGGTGCTGTCAAAATCACTGGCGCCCGCGTAGGTCTCAGCCCAAACCACCGCAAAGCCACCGTCTGGCAAGGCGGTGACTCCAAACCCCTCGAAATGAACGTAATAGGGTTGAACCTCTTCGAGCTCG
>DASSWT010000122.1:0-17725 GCA_035704555.1 Saccharospirillum sp.
TCGAACCCGGAAATGCCGCCGAACTTGATCGGTGAACTAAGCAGACGCATCTTGCCCACGCCCAGCTCCCGCAATATTTGCGAGCCGGTACCAATGGTGGTGTAGGTCCCGTATTTGTCGACATTCGGGTTGCGCGTGTTGGCGCGCTCATCGCCTTGCAACATCTTCAGTTCGGTCAGCACATCCGGGGCTTGCTGAACATCCAGCAATACCACCACGCCGGCGCCCTCTTCGGCGACACGGTGCATGGCCGCATCCAGCGTCCAGCCGTGGCCACGGGCCGGGTTCACACCCAGCAGATCGCGCAGCGTCTGGGCCACGTGCACCCGAACCAGAGTAGGATTTTCAGGCTTGAACGGCCCGCCCAGTGTCAGCGCAATGTGGGTACCGCCGCACAGGCTGTCACGGTAAACCTGGACGTTAAAGTCACCGGCGCGGGTACTCAGAGATCGCTGATCCACTTTCTCAATGGTGCGCTCGTTCAGAATGCGGTAGTGGATCAGATCGGCAATGGTGCCGACCTTCAAGCCATGCTCTTCGGCGAAGGCTTCCAGATCCGGACGGCGGGCCATGGTGCCGTCTTCTTTCATGATTTCGACAATGGCCGCAGCCGGGTTAAGACCCGCCATGCGGGCCAGGTCACAGCCCGCTTCGGTATGACCGGCGCGACTGAGAACGCCGCCCGGCTGGGCGCGCAGGGGGAAGATGTGCCCGGGCTGAACGATGTCGGTGGGCTGGCTGTTCGGGTCGACCGCGACCTGAATGGTACGTGCCCGATCCGCCGCCGAAATGCCGGTAGTCACTCCTTCAGCCGCCTCGATCGAGATGGTAAAGGGCGTGCCATAGGCCGAGCCATTGTCTTTCTTGACCATGGATTCCAGGCCGAGAAAATCACACCGCTCTCCGGTCAGCGTCAGGCAGATCAGACCGCGGGCCTTGCCGGCCATGAAGTTGATGATCTCAGGGGTGACTTTTTCCGCCGCGACGATCAGATCGCCCTCGTTCTCACGGTCTTCATCATCCATCAGGATAACCATTTTACCCTGACGAATATCTTCAATAATGTCTTCGATGCTGTTCAGCGCCACGTTCAATTCCACTGCCGGGTCCATCGTCACCACCGGTGCTTGTCGCCCGGTGTTCACAAGTCGTCATGATACCAGAAGCCTGGGCGATTCGCCGCGTTGGACTGCGTTTTCGGGTGTTTTTCGTGCGTTACGAGGCAGGTTATCTGGGCACCAATTGCAGGCGCAGGTCTCGCCCAACTGACCGAACGTCGACCAGCTCCATGTTCAGCCCTTCAGTCAGGCTCTCAAGCCGGGCCGAGAACAGGGGCCGGGTCGCCGACCCCAGCAGCACAGGGGCCTGGTACAACCACAAATCATCCACCAGCCGTGCTTGCAACAAAGCGGCCGCCAAGGTGGCGCCGGGCTCGGCCCAGACATCGTTGTAGGCTTGCTGACCGAGCCAGATCATCACTGCAGTCAGATCCAGGTGCCCGGCTTCGTTGCGCGGCAGCACTACCAGGTTGGCACCCGAATCGGCCAGGGCCGTCTGCCGCTGCGCATCTGCATCGTTGCCGTGCAGAATCCAGGTTTTTCCCGGTAGCGACAGCAGCCGGGCAGTGGCCGGGGTGTTCAGGTGGGTATCCAGAATAATCCGGTCCGGTTGCCGTTCGGCTCCGTCCAGACGCACGTTCAGGCTGGGATCATCCGACTGCACGGTGCCGACGCCGGTCAGGATCGCGCAGCGTGCCGCCCGGGCCCGCTGCACATCGGCTCTCGCCTCTGGCCCGGTAATCCACTGGCTTTCGCCATTGGCCATGGCAGTTGCACCATCGAGACTGCTCGCCAGCTTAAGGGTGAGCCAGGGCCTGCCGGTGCGCATGCGTTTCAGAAACCCCCGGTTCAGACGTTCGGCATCCTGACTCAACACACCAGAACGCACCTCGATGCCCGCGGCGCTTAAACGGGCCAGCCCCTGACCGGCCACTTGTGGATTGGGGTCTTCCATGGCGCAAACAACCCGGGCTACCTGCGCCGCTATCAAAGCTTCCGCGCAGGGTGGTGTGCGACCATAGTGACTGCAGGGCTCCAGGGTCACATAGGCGGTTGCGCCCCGGGCATTGTCGCCCGCGGCAGCCAGGGCGTGCACTTCGGCATGGCCGGTTCCGGCCCGGATGTGGTACCCCTCGCCAACGTTTTTGCCATCGCGCACAATTACGCAGCCAACCCGGGGGTTCGGAGTGGTCGTGTTGGTTCCACGCGCTGCCAGCGTCAGGGCGCGCGCCATCCAGAATTCGTCAGATTGAATAACCGTCACCCCAGCCTCACTCGCTTCGCTTTTTTTCCAGCCGGTCTATCTCGCTGCGAAATTCGTTTAAATCCTGAAAACTTCGATAAACCGAGGCAAAACGGACATAGGCAACCTGATCCAGTTCGCGCAGTTCGTTCATCACCACTTCGCCCAAGCGCCGCGAGGGTAACTCCCGCTCACCGGTCGCGCGCAGGCTTTGTTTGATCCGCGCCAGGGCAGCCTCAACTTCCTCCACACTGACCGGGCGTTTCTCCAGCGCCCGCTGCAGGCCGGCACGCAATTTCATTTCGTCGAAGGGTTCACGGTTGCCGTTTTGTTTGACAATGCGCGGCATCACCAGCTCGGCCCCTTCATAGGTGGTAAACCGTTCGCCACACTGCAGGCATTCGCGACGCCGGCGCACCTGCTCGCCTTCGGCAACCAGTCGGGAGTCGATAACCTTGGTGTCTTGTGCTTTACAGAATGGACAGTGCATCGGTTGGAACTCATTGGACAATAAGAAAGGACGGCGTCTGAACCGTGTTTCAAGCCCGTAAAGTGTACTCTGCTGCCGACTATTTGGCGACACACCTACTACTACAAAATCGTTGACTTTTTCCAAAGCCGACAACCATGCGGGTTCCGGGCGAGGCGTTTATTCACATTTCCGAATGCACCCGAACCGGGCATTAAACTCCGAGCCAGATGGATAAAATCTGATCAACACCGCCCTATAACTTATTGTTTTTATTGATATTTTTACATATTGGTTATTTTTTAACCAAGCTCGCGTAACATCACTGTCATGCCGATTCGGGCCAGCTGTAAAGAGTATACTCACAGACTTATCCACAGTTACTGTGGGCACCTTGAGGTAAGCCAGACGCCATCTGCCCGGGCATAAAAAAGGGCGCAGATGCACCCTCTGTGGTTTACTTTGAGCGTCGCATAAAATGCCGACTGAAGACTCTGCAGACAGCGCCGGGGGCAAACGCCCCGGTGTCAATCCAGCCAATCACCCTCCGGCAGGCAGACTGGCATAGTAGGCGGCCAGATTGGCAATGTCCTGCTCGGACAGTCCACCGGCTACGCCCCACATAACCGCTGCGTTGGCACCCTTGCGTTCCTGGGTTTTATAAGCCTCCAACACAGTGGCCAGGTAAGCCTCCTTCTGGCCGGCCAGATTCGGATAAATCGGCACCGCTGAAATCCCATTGGCACCGTGGCAAGCCGCACACACAGCCGACTTGGCTTTACCAGCCTCCACATCACCCTCAGCCCAGGCATTCACCGCTACCAGAGCGGACACACCCACCAATAACGCCTTAACGGATCTATTCATCGCTACTCTCTCTTATTATCTAAGCGCAAAACCACTGCGCTGGTTGACGGTACTTACCTTAATCGATTTATACAGGTTTGTTGCCAGGAACCCGATTTACTAACGGCAATGCTCCAAACCTAGAACCCGGTCACCGTTTCAAACTCAGTAAAGCATACAATGACTTTACCTTCATACCTTGATGTAGAGCATGATTACCATGTCTGATCGCCCTTACTTGCTGTCAAAGGCGTATACCCTGGCCATTTCGCTGACCGCCTTGCTATTAGCTGCCTGTGGCCCGGAATCCAACAGCCGATATGGCGATCAGTACTGGGATCCATGGACCACAAAAGACACCTTTGATCCCATTGTAGCCCCCGACTTCTCGGTAGAGTTCGTTAGAACCAGCGCCGATGGTGCTGACCCTGAAGTGTACGAGGCACGCGTCACTCTGGATGCCAGCAAAACCTACGAACGGCTGTATGCCTACAGCTGGGGGTTTCTGCGCGGGAACAAGGAACGTGAAACCTTTGATCCGCTGGGAGCCGACAGTGATTTGCAGCTGGTCTACGCCGAAGACCCTGACAACCCAGCCAACGACGAGCGCCTGGAAGCAACGGTACCGGGCGACTATCGCATTTTCCTGATCGGTGAGTCTGACGGACCGCTGGGCAAAGTAACCCTGCGCTTCGACGATATGGCGTTCTCACTGCCAGGCTGCCCGACGACGGGCAACTATTATGAAGACTATATCGACGACACTCTGGAAGTCTGCGCCGAATGCCATCAAAACGGTGACGCCAGTGCTCAGCTGGATCTGCCCACCAACAGCCTCAACAACCGGCGCAATAACTTCATGCAACACATCGAAGACCGGCTCAACGCCCCAGACGGTGAGCCAGGCCTGAGCTTGCCAGACTGGATTGTTAACCCGAGCCACTTCGGTAGCAACACCATCAGCGCAAATTCAGAAGCCTATTTGCGCATCGCCGATATGGTCGCGATGCTGGAAACGATTGAAGCCGAAACCGGAGACATCAACCCCAACGGCAGCAATGTTGTCCCGGACGACTATTGCATTGCCAAGCCAGCGGGTTTTGCGTTTACTGTTGAGTAAAGGTTTCACACACATATAAAGTCGCAATAGCTGACAGCAGCAAAGATTAAATCTGAGCACCCACCGAACTGAGTGCTAGCTGCCGGGTGGGTCTCTCCGGGGAAGTCTGAGGCATGGATGCCGAAGTCTAGGCCCCATGGAGGGGTTCATGCCGGCCCCGGAGAGACCCACCCGGTAGCTGGCACGTATTCCAGCACTATATATCAACAAACCACCACGTTAACCGCTAGCCCGCCCTGGGCGGTTTCCTTGTATTTGGAGGCCATGTCTTCGCCGGTCTGGCGCATGGTTTCGATCACTTCATCCAGCGAAACACAATGGTCGCCTGGCTCCCGCAAAGCGATGCGAGCCGCCTGAATGGCCTTGACCGCACCGAAGGCATTGCGCTCGATGCAGGGCACTTGCACCAGGCCACCGATGGGGTCACAGGTCATGCCCAGGTGGTGTTCCATGGCAATTTCCGCTGCATGTTCCGCCTGGGCTGCTGTGCCGCCCATCACTTCGGCCAGACCCGCAGCCGCCATCGAACTGGCCACGCCAATCTCGCCCTGGCAACCCATCTCCGCCGCCGAAATGGACGCATTGCGTTTGTAGAGCCAACCAATGGCCGCTGACGTTAATAGAAACCGGCGCTCGTCGTCAGCGTTCAGACCGGGCATGTGGTTGTGAATGTAGGCCAGAACAGCGGGAATCACACCGGCGGAGCCATTGGTGGGCGCCGTCACCACGCGACCGCCAGCGGCGTTTTCCTCATTTACCGCCAACGCATAGACGCTGACCCAATCGATGACGCCGAGCTGATCCGCTTCTGCCTGTTTGCGCAGCGACCGGGCCATGCGTGCCGCCCGGCGTTGCACCTGAATACCGCCAGGCAAGGGGCCTTCCAGATCCATACCCCGGTTCATGCAAGTGACCATGGCCTCATTGATGTGATCCGCCCAGGCCAATACGTCTTGCTCCGGCGTGCCCAGCCCCACTTCATTGGCCATCGTAATATCGGCAATGGTCAGGTTATGCGTCTCGGCCTGATGCAGTAACTCGGTCGCGTTGAAGAAGGGATAGGGTCTTTGATCCGGAAACTCGGTCAGCAGGTCGCGCTTGGCCGAGTTTTTCGCCAGCTCATTGGCAATGGCGCCACCGCCCACTGAGTACCAGGTCTCGCTGAGCAGCACGATGCCGTGCTCGTCTTCCGCAGTAAAACGCATGCCATTGGGGTGTTCGGGCAGAAAAATATCAGTGAAAAAGCGGACGCATTCACCCATGGTGAAGCGCAGCACCGGCCCACCAGGCAGGGGCAAGCGTTCATCGGTTTTCACTTGCAGGAAGGTGTGGTCTGCGACTTCGGGGTCAACCGTTGCGGCATCCAGACCGCACAGACCCAGCACCACGGCTTTATCAGTGCCGTGGCCAATGCCGGTCAGTGCCAGAGAGCCATACAGATCGGCCCGGATCTGCACCACCTTGTCCAGCTTCTCCTGTTCTGTCAGGTGCTGAACGAAGCGCTCGGCGGCCCGCATCGGGCCAAGGGTGTGAGAGGAAGACGGCCCCAGGCCGACTTTAAACAGATCCAGAACTGAATAGGGTTGCACGCTGTAATCTCCGCAGTTTGGGTCGGTTCAGACGTCACACCTAAAGTGACCCAGAGCCTGCGCCAGGGCAATGCACCGGCGTTAAATATCAATGCCCGGGGTTGTCCCGACGATTTTACAGAGCCAGCTCTCGCCCCTTTAGCCGGTCACGGGGGGCGGAACCTCGGGCGGTAACCGATGGCTGCGATCCTGACTGAGGAAGACACCGATAAAGACCAGCCCGATCGCCAGCCATTGGCTGAGCACCAGCCGCTCACCGAGCAGCAGCATCGAAAACAGCAGAGTGAAAACCGGTAAAAGGTTGGTGTAACCGGCAGCGACCGTTGCCTTCAAATGCGTCAGCGAATAATTGTAGAGACCGTAGGCACCCAGGGTGATGATCAAACCCAGATAAATCAGCAAGCCAAATGTCGAGAGGGAAATTTGTTCCGGCCAAGGCGATGCCAGCGCCAGCGGGAAAAAGAACAGCGTACCGACGAACGACTGCAGAGCGGTCAGCAAAAAGGCCGAATAACGCCGGGTCAGGTGTTTGACCAGCAGGGTGTAGCCAACCGCGCTGATCATCGCCAGAAACTCCAGAAAGTTACCGAGCAAGGCATTGGGTGCCTGCTCGCTGTCTTCACCGGTCAATGTCATCCAGATCACGCCGGACACGGCAATGCCAAAACCCAGCCACTGACGCCAGCCGCTGCGTTCTTTCAATATAAAGAAGGCGGCGATGGCCACCATCAGCGGCAGCATGGCGGTAACCATACCAGCCTGCCCGGCGCTGGTGTAACGCAACGCCTGTGCTTCGAAGATAAAGTACAAACATGGCTCAAACAGCGCCATACCCAACAAATACTTCCAGTCACCCGCCTGGTACACAAAGCCGTGTCGCAACCAGGGCCATACGGTCAGAAAGGCAACCGCACCAATCGCCATACGCATGAAAATCACGATCATCGGTGACAGATCATTCACCGCTAACTTCAGGGCAATAAAAGAACTGCCCCACAGCAGCATCGCTAACAGCAAGGCCAGATGGCTGCGCAAAACCAGGTTATCCATAGCTACCTACATCCATACTTCAAATGACCCACGTTTCAGAGATGACGGGGGAAACAAGCAGTGGCTACCGGGTGAGCCCTTGTGGGGAAGTCCGCAGCATGGATGCTGCGGTCTAGGCCCCATGGACGGGTTCACGCCGACCCCACAAGGGCTTGCCCGGTGGCCGCTGCGAACTCATGCTACCCAGGCCAACCCAAACGCCGGAACCTGACCTAAAAAAAGGGAGGCCAGTGGCCTCCCTTTTTTAACTAACCTTGAGGCTGGTGATCAGCGATAGACCGGCAGTCGGGCGCAAATGGCCAGTACCTTGGCCTTCACCTCGGCAATGGCGGCTGACGCATCGCCTTTTTCCAGGCCGTCGAGCACGTCGCAGATCCAGCCGGCAAGTTCACTGGCTTCGGCTTCTTTAAAGCCGCGGCTGGTGATCGCCGGAGTGCCGATACGCAGGCCCGAGGTCACGAAGGGTGAGCGCGGGTCGTTGGGTACGGCGTTCTTGTTGACCGTGATGTTCGCTTCGCCGAGTGCGGCGTCGGCTTCTTTACCGGTGTATTCCTTGCCGATCAGGTCGACCAGGAAGAGGTGGTCATCGGTACCGTTGGAGACGATGTTGATGCCGCGCTCGATGAATACACTGCACATGGCCTGAGCGTTTTTGACTACCTGGGCCTGGTACGCCTTGTAGTCATCCGACATGGCTTCTTTGAAGCAGATCGCCTTGGCGGCGATGATGTGCATCATCGGACCGCCCTGGCTTTCCGGGAAGACCGCGAAGTTCAGCTTCTTGTTCAGCTCTTCGTCTTCACGCGCCAGAATCAGGCCGCCGCGCGGACCGCGCAGGGTTTTGTGGGTGGTGGTGGTAACCACATCGGCGAAAGGTACCGGGCTCGGGTAAACCCCGGCGGCCACCAAGCCAGCAACGTGGGCCATGTCGACCAGCAGGTAGGCGCCCACTTCATCGGCAATGGTGCGGAAACGGGCCCAGTCAACGATGCGGGAATAAGCCGAGAAACCGGCGATGATCATCTTCGGTTTGTGTTCGCGCGCCAGGGCTTCCATCTGCTCGTAGTCGATCTCGCCGGTGTCGGCGTTCAGACCGTACTGCACGGCATTATAGATGCGGCCCGAAAACGAGACCGAGGCACCGTGCGTCAGGTGGCCACCGTGCGCCAGGCTCATGCCCAGTACGGTGTCGCCCGGCTCGCACAACGCCATGAACACAGCGGCATTGGCCTGTGAACCGGAATGCGGCTGAACGTTGGCATAGCCGGCACCAAACAACTGTTTGGCGCGTTCGATGGCCAGGTTTTCAACCACATCCACGTGCTCACAGCCACCGTAGTAGCGCTTGCCCGGGTAGCCTTCGGCGTACTTGTTGGTCAGTTGCGAACCCTGCGCCTGCATGACGCGTGGCGAGGTATAGTTCTCGGAGGCGATCAGCTCGATGTGCTCTTCCTGACGCTCGCGTTCCGCTTCCATGGCATGCCAGATGTCGGCATCAAAATCGGCGATGGTTTGGTTTTTCTCAAACATGACACTCTCCACAAAGTATAGATGGGCTGCCGATACCGACCCCGACCCGGGTCGCAACAACTCAATAATCACTGACTGAAACTGACCGTAAAGACAGCTTTAGATCAAGGATCTCAAGGGTTTCAGAGGGCGGGTATTGTACCTAAAGCGAAGCGGTTTCCCACCGCCCGGGTGGGAATTTGATCAAACAAAGACCAAAAAATCAGCCGTTCCATGGCAATCTGAATGGACTGACAGCGTTGCGCTACTCGGCAGAGAGCGAAGCCGCCATATCGTCGGGCTCGACAACCACGCCTTCATCGTCGTGGCTCGGGAACACGGCCAGGGCAATGCCATCGGCCTGTAAACCCGGCAACCAGCGTTGCTCCCAGGCCGCCGCATCGATGGCGATGGGGGTGCAGTCGGCCCAGTCGCCATTGATCCAGGCTTCGGTGCATTCAGTGTGCGGCCAAACCGGCAGGCAATCCTGACCGTCGCTGGACATCAGCACCGTGCCCTGATCGCTGCGCAGTGACCATACGCTCTGGCCCGCCTGTATCAGCTCAATCAGATAGTCGTATCGTTCGGCAGGCGACAATGCCTGCAACTGTTGAAGGTCTTCCGGGGAGAGGGAGTTGGTCATCTGCAGGGCCCTGGTGGACAAGTGAAAAACGGTCAGTGTTCGCCGTGAATGGGCGCCACCACCGAAAGGCCGGCCATAGTAGCAGCACGCCGGAAAAAAGCCATGCCGGAACGCAGGACAAAAAAAAGAGCCGCTCAGGGCGACCCTTTTTATAGAAAGGCGTTAAAAGAGCGTGTGTCGTTTAGCGACGCACGACCGACAAGCCAGGGTTGTAGTTGGTAATGTTCAGCGGGCTGTTTTCCTGAATGAACTCAACCATCACATCCGCATCGACAAAGCCGGTATTCACGTAGTTCGGGTGGTCTGTGAGTACCGGGTAGCCATCACCGCCGGACGCCATAAAGGCATTAACAGCAAGACGGTAGGTGCCGTTCGGGTCAATTTCACGACCGTTGACAATGGCGCGCGTAACTTCACCGTCATTGATGCGCAGGTTCACCCCGTCAAACTGGGCGAAGGCGCCGCTGCCGGCCTGCTTGGAGGCCGCTACGTCGAGATAGTCCATCAGCTCGGCACCGCTCAGGTCAACGTAGGCGACCATGTTGCCAAAGGGCTGCACCGTCAGTACGTCTTTGTAGCTGATCTCACCACCTTCCAGGTCGGCACGAATACCGCCCGAGTTCATCACCGCTACGTCAGCCTGGGTTTTAACCCGCTGAGCCCGTGCGACCAATACACCCAGATTAGTGGGCTGGTTGCGTACGACGCTGCGGTCACCAATGAAGTCACCATTGGCTGAACCGATAATTACGTTAAGCGCTTCGCTGCCCGCTTGCTGGTAGGGTGCCAGCATGGCCAGCATTTCCAGGTCCTGGGCAATTTCCGGACGCAGCAGTTGATCGTCTTCTTTCAGGTTGACCGGAATCAGATCGTATTCATAGTCGACGATTTCACCATTGCGCAGGGTCAGATCCAGACGGCCAACGTACTTGCCCCACTCATGCGCCTGAAGAATCAGGGTGTTGTTCACCACATCCGGTTCAAACAGGGGGTTCTGGCTGTGACCACCGACGATGACGTCGATGCCGTCGACATTACGGGCCAGGGTCACATCGCCCGGTGCGTTGCCACCGTGGTTGCCATTGGCGTAGTGCCCCATGTGGGTAACGGCGATAACCAGTTCGGATTTGGCATCCAGCTCTGGAATAAGATCAAGGCCAACCACCGTGGGGCTCAGAAAATCAAGATCGCCAATGTATTCCGGGTTACCGATGCGCACAGTGTCTTCGGTCGTGAAGCCGACAATCGCCACGCGGTTGCCCTGTACATTGAACATTTCATAGGGTTCGAACAGTGTATCGCCGCTGTCTTTATAGACGATGTTGGCCGACAGGAATGGGAAACCCGCCCAGTCTGCCTGCTTCATCAGCACGTCGCGCGGGTTATCGAATTCGTGGTTACCCACTGCCATGGCGTCGTACTCAAGCATCGCCATGCCTTTAAAATCGGGCTCGGCATCCTGCAAATCAGATTCAGGCACGCCGGTGTTGATGTCGCCACCGGACAGCAGCAGAACCTCACCACCTTCCGCTTCCACTTCCGCTCGAATGGAATCGATCAGGGTTTTACGGGCCGACATACCGTATTCGCCGTCACTGTTGCGCCAGAAACGGCCATGGTGATCGTTGGTATGAAGAATAGTCAGTTGATAGTCGGTATCCGGCTCATAGCTCGGACCCATCATGGCACAGCCGCTCAGGAAGACGGCTGCCAAGCCCAGCGAGGCAGGTACTAGCGTTTTCATGTTTGAGTCTCCTTTCATTCTTTTTTTTGGCAGGACCTGACCTGTTGGTCAACCCTGAATTTCCACTTTAACCCGTTCTGTGGCAAACCGAAACCCGAAAATGGCGGCTTTGTTACCAGGCGTCAGAACAGTGCAAAAAGTCCGGTCCACAGTCCCATTCCGGTGCCATACCCGAGCTGATTGTGTACTTTTGATGAATTGAACAGTCGGCTCCGGAGCAATGTCACCGCTAAATACTGTACCCGGGCATTGCAGGCCGCGAGTCAGACAGGCTCCCTGCAGAGTGTAGGCAAGAACTCGGCCAGTGCCAGGGAGGCTAAAGACCTTTTATGTCAGCCCGATGACAGGCTTGGGTTTTGTTCGACGAAGTGAACTTCAGGGCACGGTCTGACGGGTTGCAAGTGCCTGTTTATGTGACCGGCTGAGTTTGCGAACTGCGGCTTCACGCTGGCTGGCATGGCTGCGATCGCGGCAGGTTTCCTGGTACACCAGAACCACCGGGCGACGGGGGCGCGTATAACGGGCACCACCTACCAGCTCACCGTTATGCTGGCGCACCCGGCGCTGGGGGTCGGTGGTGATGCCAGTATAAAAGGTGCCATCGGCACAACGCACCAGATAAACCCGCCAGGGTGAGGTCAGTTCCTCACCGCCAGACCCACATACCCTGATTGCAGGGTCGATGTTAGGGACGGACTGGGCAGGGGTTGGGCGCATCAGATCAATACTCAGGCATTGGCGGCGGGACAAGTTGCAGTGCATTATGGTTACCGGCCTGGCCTCCACAGTCAAATATCCAGTTCCTTAACGCTATTTCCGGCTCAGATACAAGGAACGGGGTTTCCTTCAAACGCCGCTTTACCCTAAACTGCGAGAACTTAATCACAAACTTGCCCAAAATATGGCAGTGAGCATTCACACCCTCCTGATTCACATCGACACTGACGACGGCCTGAACCAACTGGCTGGGCTTCAGCGATCGATTGAGGATGGCGCTCGTCTGTTAATTCTCGCGTTCTCCAGTGCTCAGCCGGATCAACTCGCCGGCATCATGCCCTGGATCGAAGCCCTGTGGCCCACAGCGACGGTGGCCGGCGCTTACGGCCCGCAGCTGATTCACCAGGGTGAAGTCAGCGAACACACCTTATTACTTCAGTTTATGCGTTTTGAACGAACCGACCTGCGTCTGAACTATGTGCGCTGGGAAGGCGACGACCGTGAACTGGGAGAGCGCCTGTTCGACCCGGTGTGCCGCCCCGACAGTCGTCTAGCGCTGACCTTTCTGGGAGCGGAACAGGGTGATGTGCCGGCATTGACTCACTGGGTCAACCGGCACTATCCGGAGCTGGCGCTTGTCGGCGGCTGCACCATCAATGAGGGCCGCGGCTGGCTGTATGCCGATGGCCAGTTTCTCGATCACCACGCCCTGACCATCACCCTGAGTAATGAAACGCTGGATGTGATCAGCCAGTCCTACTCGGAATGGCATCTGATCGGGCGCACCTGGAACGTCACCAAGGCGGTCGGCAATACTCTTTATGAACTCGACCAGCAACCGGCGCACGAGCTCTACGCGCGCTACCTGACCGAGACCTTCGCCGATGACCGGCTGACCAGCGTCAGCCACCCCGACGATGTGCGCTATGAACACTTTCCGCTGATGCGGGTTAACGATAAACAGAACACCCTGAGCGCACCGCTGCGCAGGCTCGACGACGGTGGCCTGATCATGAGCACCCCGCTGCTGGAAGGCGACCGGGTTCGCTTTGCCTACAGCCACCCGTCAATGACGCTGGAACAAGTCAATCGCGGTGCCGAATCACTGCATCAGCGACGCCCCGAAATGATCCTGAGCTTCAATTGCGCCTCGCGCCAGCGGTTCGACCGCGAGGAGACCGAACGAGAGCTCCAGCCATTCCAGGCCATGGCCCCGCTTAGCGGGGTCTTTTGTTATGGCGAACTGATGCACCACAAAGGGCGCACCCAGTTGTTGCAACACAGCCTGGTCACAGTGGCCATCGCCGAGGACCCGGCTGCAGAGCGGCCCATGCCCGTGCTGGAACGCCATTCACTGGCACCGCTGTTTCGGTTGATCCAAGCCTCGGTCGAAGACCTCGACCAGGTCAACCGACACCTGGAAGATGACATTCGCCGCACCACCCAGGAACTGCTGCGCAAGTTTGAGACCGACAGTGTTACCGGGCTAGCCAATCGGGTTGCACTGTTGCAATGCCTGCGCGATGACGACCCCTGGCCCATCGTTCAGGTCTGCAGCCTGAAGATCAACAATCTGCGCCAGATCAACAACCTCTATGGTTACAGCGTTGGCGACCAGCTGCTGCGCAGTCTCAGTGCCTCCATCCAAACCGACATCACCGAATTATTGCCCACCACCGCCCTGGTGTTCCGCGGCTCGCCGAACGAATTTCTCATCGTCGCCCCCGATGCCTGCCCGATAAACAGTTTTTACAAAGGCATGGCCCAGCTGACCGAGCGCATGCAGAACCAGTCGGACCTGTTCAGCGACAAGGTCGTGCAGAATGTATTACCCATTCTACTGACCGCAGGTACCGCCCACCGCGCGGAACTGCCGCCCGACATGACTCACAGCACCGAAGACCTGCTGATCAAGGCCTCCGAAGCCCGGCGCCATGCCTACCGGCACCAGCTACCCATCGCCCGGGCGATTGACCTGCCGGGCACCGACCGGGGCAAACGCGACGGTCTGATCTGGTTGAGCCGCATCCGTACGGCACTTGGCAGTGGCGACATTCTGCCTTACGTGCAGCCCTTGTTTGACCGCCAGGGGAAGGTACATCATGTTGAAGCCCTGATGCGGGTGCGCCACGACAGCGTGATTTACAGCCCGGCCAGCTTTCTGGATCTGGTAAAGCCAACTCAGCTCTATCCGCGCCTGTCGATGATGATGATCGACGAGACCTTCCGGCTAATGAAACCGCACAACGTCGGCTTCACGCTGAACTTCACCGCGCGTGACCTCGCCAACGAAGCCCTGATCGACCGGTTGAAGTTCTGGCTCAAAGGCGGTGTGGATGCCGAGCGGGTCACGCTGGAGATCGTCGAATCGGACAGCCTGCGCGATTTCGACCGCTTCACCTACACCTTACATGAACTGCGGCGCCTGGGCTGCAAGCTGGCCATTGACGATTTTGGCAGCGCCTACTCAAACCTGGAGCGGGTGATGCGCTTAAAGCCGGACTGGATCAAACTCGACGGCAGCCTGATCCGCCATCTGGTCGACAGCGAGGTCAACCGCATTCTGGTCAAGCGGGTGGTGCAGCTGTGTCAGGACCTGCATATTCGCACGGTTGCAGAGCACGTTCATGATCAGGCGACGATGTCTATTCTGATGGGCATGGGCGTGGACTTCTTCCAGGGCTTCTACCTGGCCAAACCCGAACCCGCAGAGACGTTCAACGTACACCGATTAAAACAACCGGGCACCGACTACGAGGAAAGCCTCGCATGAGTGACACCCAGGCACAGTCCCTGCCGGCTACCGCCCTTGTCGTGGGGGGCACCGGCCTGGTTGGAACCGCGTTGCGCCGACGCCTGAGTCCGGGCCGATTCGATCCGGTCTGGCTGCTGGCACGCCATCCTAAAACGAACAGTCAGCCCCACCAGCACTGGGTACAGACCGACTTCACCACCTGGCCCGATGCCTCGGCCATGGACTTGCAGGGTGCGACTCTGTTTTGCGCGCTGGGCACCACCCTCAAAAAAGCCGGCTCGCGCGAAGCCTTTGTCGCGCTGGATCGCGACCTGGTCGTTAATACCGCGCACTGGGCGCGCGACCAGGGGGTACGTACCTGCCTGTTCGTATCCAGCCTGGGTGCCGACCCTCAGAGTCGCCAGTTGTATTTGCGCACCAAGGGCGAAGCCGAACAGGAACTGATTGCCCTGGGGTTCGACCGGCTGGTGCTGATGCGGCCCTCGCTGCTGCTGGGCAACCGGGACGAATTTCGCCTGGGGGAAAGGCTGGGTGCGGCCCTGGGCGCGTTACTCAAACCCGTGCTGGCCGGGCCGTTATTAAAATACCGCCCGGTTCCGGCCGATCAGGTGGCCGCCGCCATGGTCGCTGCAGCCAGCGGGCCGGGCCCGGCCAT
This sequence comes from Saccharospirillum sp., assembly GCA_035704555.1. Taxonomy (GTDB): domain Bacteria; phylum Pseudomonadota; class Gammaproteobacteria; order Pseudomonadales; family Natronospirillaceae; genus Saccharospirillum. The sequence continues at coordinate 15,399 of DASSWT010000122.1, forward strand.
TGATATCTGGGAATCGGAACGGATCAGCCAGCATCGCAGCGAGTGATTGAAGTCCAGCGCCAATCCGCCTCAGTCGCGCTGAGATTGCGCAATTCCAGACAGCTTTCCCCCACCGCCAACCGCCAGTGACCGACATCGACCACGGTGACCTGCCAGGGTTCCTGTGGCAGGGCTTGCAGCCGCCGGGTCAGCGCCGCGAGCAACCCCGCCTCAGAGGCCACCAACGATACTGCGCCCGGGGTCAGCAGGGCCAACGCCTGATCAGGGTCCGGATGGGGCGTAAATGACAGGTCCCGCGCCAGCAATTGCACAATGCGGTCCTGCTCCTGCGCACGCAGCCGCTCAGGGTCCAGATCGCCGGCTTGTAACGTGCCCTCGCCCGCCTGCACGGCCATCAACCGCTGCTGCAATCGTTCCGGCGCATAGGTTTCACGTTCCAGCCGATCCTGATGCCGCTGAACACTCCAAACGACGATCAGCACCAGACAAAGGCCCGGTATGGCCGCCAACAGCCCCCACTTCATTGCTTTGGTCACAGCTAGTCCTTAGATCCTAAACAGTGGGCGCACTGCCCGGTTGGAGAAAAAACCGGCGCCATCATACCAACAAAGGTCGACTCGATCACAGAGCCGGGCACCCTGACTTGCTCCCCCGCCCAGGCTGACGTAGCGTTCGGCTCGACGAACACCACACTGCACAAGACCAGGGACGATAATGACACTCGCCGTATTATACAGCCGGGCCCGCGTCGGGATGGACGCGCCGCTGGTTACCATCGAAGTCCATCTGTCGAACGGCTTGCCAGCCTTCAACATGGTTGGCCTGCCGGAAACCGCCGTCAAGGAAGCCCGCGACCGGGTTCGCTCCGCCATCATCAACAGCCAGTTCGATTTTCCCGACCGACGCATCACGGTGAATATGGCACCGGCCGACCTGCCCAAACAAGGCGCCCAGTTCGATCTCGCCATTGCTCTGGGCATACTGGTGGCAAGCAACCAGCTACCGGCCGACAAAATCGAAGAGTACGAATTTCTGGGCGAACTGGCACTGTCGGGCGATCTACGCCCCGGCCCCGGCGCCCTGCCCGCATCTATCGCCTGCACCGACGCCGGGCGCAGCCTGATCACCAGCAAAGACAACGCCGCCGAAGCAGCGCTCGCGAGCGACAGTGAGGTGCGCTACGGCGAACATCTGCTGCAAGTCACCAGCCATTTCAGCGGCCAGAACACCCTGCCCCAAGCCCACTACGAACCCGCTACCGATCAATTGCCACAGCCGGACCTGGCCGATGTAAAAGGCCAGCACAGTGCCAAACGAGCGCTCGAAATCGCAGCGGCTGGAAGGCACAACCTACTTTTCTTTGGGCCACCAGGAACGGGGAAAACCCTGCTCGCGTCCAGATTGCCAGGCTTACTGCCGGCCCTGCACGAACGCGAAGCACTGGAAGTCGCCAGCGTGCAAAGCATCTGCGGCATGCCACTCAACTGGGGCCAGCGACCGTTCCGCTCACCGCACCACACCGCCTCGGGCGTCGCGCTGATCGGCGGCGGTTCGATTCCACGACCCGGCGAAGTCACCCTGGCGCATCGGGGAGTGCTGTTTCTGGACGAACTGGCCGAATTCCCGCGTACCGTACTCGACGTACTGCGCGAACCCATGGAAAGCGGTGAAGTCCACATAGCCCGGGCCGCCCGCCAAACCAGCTTCCCGGCCCGCTTCCAACTGGTCGCAGCCATGAACCCAACCCCCGGCGGCTACAGCCCCGACGACCCGCGCTCACAACGCTACACCCGCGAACAAATGCAACGCTACCTGGCCCGCCTGTCGGGCCCCTTCCTGGACCGTATCGACCTGCACATCGAAGTCCCCGCCCTACCCAAGGCACTACTGACCCGCGACACCGAAGAGGAATCCAGCGCCGACGTCCGCGCCCGGGTAGAACAAGCCTGGGCCCGCCAACTGGACCGCCAGGGCTGCGCCAATGCCGAGCTGTCCGGCAAGCAACTGGAGCAGGCCTGCCAACTGGGCCTGGCCGAACAAACCCTGCTCGACTCAGCGCTCGACAAACTCGGTCTCAGCGCCCGCGCCTACCACCGAGTACTCAAAGTAGCTCGCACCCTCGCCGACCTGAACGGCCGCCCAACACTGGAGCGCACCGATCTGATCGAAGCGCTCAATTGCCGGCAATTGGAAAAATTAATGCGGGTTTAGTGGCCTGATATATTGATTAGGCACAAAGCCGTGCTGGCCACCGGGTAGACCTGACCGGGGCCGGCATAAACCCATCCATGGGGCCTAGACTTCGGCATCCATGCCTCAGACTTCCC
>DASSWT010000161.1:0-23325 GCA_035704555.1 Saccharospirillum sp.
GACCAGTTCCAGTAGCATGCCCGGCTGCACCGCTCTCACGGTGGTATCCAGACGCAGTGTTTCCGCCTGCCAGGTATGGACGGCCGCCATGCGTTCAGCCAGCGCCTGCAACCGTTCCGGATCCATCTCATTGGGTGCCCAGTGGTGGGCCTCGCCCAGCGCTGTGGCAACCGGCACCGTTACTGCCGCACTCAGGTCAGTGGTGCCCCAGGGGTCTGTGTCCGACAGTACGACATCGGCGGGTGACTGACGGAAGATCCGGCTCACCGCGCTGACGTGCTCGTCATCTTTGGCGGCGCCGGCATTGGCTGCGAAGCGCAGGGTGATGTCGGTCTCGGCGTGGGGCAAGCGGGTAACGTCATCTGCCAGTTGAATGGTGGTTTCATTGTCGCCAGGTGACAGATGAATAAACACGCCTTCCCGGGCCAGAATGCGAGTGACGAAATCGTAATCGGATTCTTCGTACTGAATCATCATCGCCCGGGGCTCTTCACGCTCGCTCAAAACGTCAACGGTAGACCAGGCACCCAGACGCTCCTCCAGAATGTCTCGCGCTACGCTGAGCGCACTGCGATCAACAAATACCCGGTTATGCTGAGACCGTTTCAATGGAGACAACACCGAGGCCAGGGTAATGTTCAACCCGCTGTAGTCGCCGTTGCCATCGGCATTGGCGGTATCGGTAATCAGCCCGTGCAAGGGCATCAGCCCGCTGGCCGACATGATCGACAGTGTCGCATGCTCACCCACCAGTTCATCGCTTGCGATGCGGTGTCGCAACAGTACCTTTACCTGAATACGGTAGTCCTGGTGAAAGCCCCAGTGCTCAATCTGCATCGACTCTACCAGACAGGTGTCGTCGGGCAGGTCGGCCAGTTTGAAGAAGAACTGGCTTTCATCGGCCAGTCCAACCGATCGCATGGCCCGATTGATTCCGGCAATGGACAATGTCATGTGTCTCTCCTTGGTAATATCCAGGCGCTGGTCACTAAGCTCAGGCGCTCTTCAATTCAGCATCGGGTTGGCGATCGAGAAAGATAAAGCTCAGCTGTTGCTGCTTATCAAGATCCAACTGCAGGATGTCCGGCAGGTCACCCTCGGCAAGGTAGTGCAGTAATTGATTGGCAATACCCGGCATCAGTTGCTGGTCGATAACACGGTTAACCAGGCGTGCGCCGGAGTCACTGACGCGGCACATTGAAACCAGCTTATCCATGGCCCCACGGTCACATCTGAGTTCAATGCGGTATTCAGTCAGCAATCGTTCGGCCAATTGATCGAGCCGATGCTGAATAATGCCCGCCAGCGCTGTTTCGTCGAGTGCGGCAAAAGGCACAATTTGCATGCGGGCCACCAGAGCTGGCGCAAAGTGCGCAGTGATGGCGGGTTGCACCAGCGCCGTCAGCTCCTGAACGGTTGGGGGTGGCATTAATACCGGCTCGGCTGATTCAGACTGACCATCAGCCGTATCGGCGGCCTGGTCTGCTGACGCTTCCCCGGCAGATGCTTCCTCGCCATTAACCGGGTGTTCCTCCGGGCTTTCCAGTGCTGCCGTGCAGCGCCACTGAATGTCGTCGGCACCCAGATTGGAGGTCATCAGTACAATGGTGTTTTTAAAGTCGATTTCCCGGCCTTCACCATCGCGCATGAAACCGCGATCAAACACCTGGTAAAACAGGTTCATGACGTCGACATGGGCTTTTTCGACTTCATCCAGCAGCACAACGGAATACGGCTTCTGTCGAACGGCTTCGCTCAACACACCGCCCTTGCCATAACCAACATAACCCGGAGGTGACCCCTTCAACTGCGATACAGTATGGGCTTCCTGGTATTCGCTCATATTGATGGTGATCAGCGAGCGGTCGCTGCCAAACAAGTGAGCCGCGATCTGCCGGGCAGTTTCGGTTTTACCAACGCCACTTGGGCCTGCCAGCAGGAACACACCCTGAGGCCCCTGCCCTGAACGCAGGCCTGCCTTGCTGGATCGCAGGGCCTGGCCGATAACGGCCAGTGCACCGTCCTGCCCGACAAGGTGCTGGCCCAGTGCTTTTTCAAAGTTCAACAGCGCATGCAGTTCATCGTTCACCATGCTGCCCACCGGAATGCCGGTCCAGTCGGCGATAACATCGGCAATGGCAGTGCCATTTACTTCAGGCTGAACCAGCGGCCGACCCTGTTGCAGCTGGGCCAGAGTTTCGCGATGCACCCGGCTCTGTTCGAGCAAGACACCTACATCATCTTCTTTTTCCGCGCCGCGCAAAGCATGGCCGGCAGACTGAATATGCCGAACCAGCTCGGACTGAACGGCCCAGTCCTGTTCGGCGTCGCGTGCCTGCTCCAGTGAATCGGCGAGTTCAGACTTCAATTGTTCCAGCACGTCAGTGCTCACGCCCAGCCCCTGGCGTTGTTCTGCATCCAGCGCGCGAAGCCGGTCTTCTAGATACCCGATGCGTGACTGCAACCCCTCCAGTTGCTGGGGTTTGAGGCTTTGGCTCATGGTGACGCGAGCGCTCGCGGTGTCGATCAGGTCGATGGCTTTATCGGGCAGGAAGCGGCCAGTGATATAGCGGTCCGATAGGGTCACCGCTGCGGCGATGGCTTCGTCGGTAATCTGTACGCCATGATGGTCCTGATAGCGCTGCTTCAAGCCAGACAACATGTGCATAGCGGCTTCCAGTGTTGGTTCTTCCACCTTGACCATCTGGAAGCGACGCTCCAGCGCCGGGTCGCGTTCAAAATACTGTTTGTACTCACTCCAGGTCGTTGCTGCTATGGTGCGCAGTTCACCCCGGGCCAGGGCTGGTTTTAACAGGTTGGCCGCATCACTCATGCCGGCTTCTCCACCCGCGCCAATCAGCGTGTGGGCTTCATCAATAAACAACATGACCGGTGATTCGGCATCCCTGACTTCTTCAATAACGGCTTTCAGTCTTCGTTCAAACTCACCTTTTACTCCCGCCCCGGCCTGCAACAAACCCAGGTCGAGCACACAAATACGAATACCGCTCAGGTGCTCGGGGACATCACCGGCGACAACGCGTTGCGCCAGCCCTTCAACAATGGCGGTTTTACCAACGCCCGGCTCACCCACCAGAATGGGGTTGTTTTTGCGGCGACGGCACAGAATGTCGATCGCCATGCGAATTTCTTCATGGCGCCCGCTGATCGGGTCCATTCCGCCTGCCCGTGCTTTTTCGGTCAGGTCTTCGGTGAACTGATCGAGCGCTGAAGGTCCGCCTGCACTGCCCGCTGATGCGCTTCGGCTGGTCCCGGCAGCGCCAGCGCCAAAACCCGTCGACGATTCACTGGACTCGCGCGCCAGATCTGCGAAATTCTGATGCACGGCATCGAACGATATGGACTCCAGCGGCGCATAGCACTGACCGTTTTCCCAAACCCCGGACAACTGAGCAAAAGCTTCCAAGATGCCGGCCGAGTCAATGGCTTCAGGTGTGTAATGCAAACTGCTCAGCACAAAGGCTTTCTCAAGCACTTCAAACAAAGCCATCGACAAGGCCGGCTTGCCTTCATGATGCGTACGCAGGCTATTGAGATGTTCGATGACGTTGTGCCAGAGCGCATCCTGATCGACGTTGAAAACCGACAGGATGACATCGAGGTGACCCCGCTGCCCTTCTTCAAGTAACTTGAGCAGAAAATGCTCGGGGCGAATTTCCCGGTGGCCCCGACTGGCGGCAAAGCCGGCGGCGGCTTCCAGCGCCAGGCCACAATGTGGGGTTAGCTTGTCGACCAGTACACGTAATGTTCGATTGTCCATGTGATGTTCTCCCTACCTGCATTCGATCTTGTTGATTCGGTTTTAAAGATTTAGGCCACGCGGGACAAAGCGTCCGCTGGTTCGGCACTGGCTTGCTGATACTGCTGGCTGGTAAATACCAGCGTGCATTCGTTACTGACCGCCTCGCCCAATATCAGGGCTTGTCCCAGGCGCACCGGGGAGGTTCCCAGTTGCATCGGCACCCGCTCACTGGCAGGCAGGCGAATGTGAACATCGTAGCCAACACCGGCGGGTAGATACTGACCCAGGAGGTCATTCAACCGTTGGCCTAGCTCACCCCCGGGGTTCAGGGCAGCGCCCTGCTGTGCATCCACCTCACCGGTTTGCACCCGGACATGTCGGCCCATTACACTCATGGTTTGGCCTAACAGTGTGTCTCGGCCCAGAGCCTGGCTGCCATCGAGTGACATCTCCTGATCAACCCGTACCTGCGTCAGTACTTGGGTATCAATATCGAGTTCCGGTAACGACAAAGCCGCCTGCAGTACCGATTCAACACCCGCCGCACTGCGGCACTGGGCGGCGAGCGCGCCGGGTAACCCCGACGACAGCCGGTGCCGGCGATGGTAGCTACCCAGCAGGGCACTGCTGGTACGCTGCAACAGGTTCTGATCGCCGACCTGCTGCAACAATTCAAACTTGCGCCAGCCCTGGTGCAACAGCCAGAACGCCTGGTTGTTGAATACATCCAGGAATGCCTGAATTCGTTGCCCGGCGTCATCCTGATGGGTGACATCTTCCAGAAAATACTGGGGCAATGGCGCATCAACACCATAGAACCCAAAAAATGTTGTTTCTATCTCTATGCCATTGCCCGGCAGACGGTTTACGCGCCGTACATCCGATGCTGGAAATGAAAGCCAGTCGGATGGGCGTAACCGCAGCCAGTCTGGCCGGGAATCCGTGGACGATTCGCCTCGCGCTGCCAGTACGGCTTCGACCAACTGATGAAAGTGAAACCGGGTGGCCTGGTCAACGAAGGTGTTTACAGCGTCGCCCGATGGCCCATGGTTGGTTTCCACACCCACTCCTTATAAGTTGGTAAAGACACCAGACGCGTCTCTACGTACTCGGTCATATTGGCGAAGCTTGCGAAAAACTGGTGCAGGACCGTTCCGAACATGTACAGATCCGACCGTGAACTGAAGCCCGCCTCCTGTATCTCCAGTTGAATCGTAAGGCCCTGGTACAGGATGCCCTGGCGAATGCGATGGTCGACACGGGTTGAAACGCCTTCGATCGCGAGAATGCGGTTCCGGTTCTCGACCTGGTCACTCCAGTCAAACAGACTCAGTAACGTTTTTAAGTGGTCTGCATCACTCAACGTCGACAGGTTCAGCGACATCATTGAAATCAGTTGCCACTGAAAGTCGTGCATCTTAGGTGGCGTCAGCATGGTTGAAGGCCGGCTGATGTTGGTTACCTTCAGGTCTTTCGATGCTTCATGATGAAGCCCATTGAGCTTATGCAGATCCAGGTACTGGCGTGGATAGTTTTCATTACAGGCCAGCACATCGACGGAAAGCACTTCTTCAACACCCTGCTTCACCCCGGTGACAGACACGAAGGTCCGGCGTCTTCCCGCGCCTGATTTACGCGTATGGGTGGCGTAAGTGGGGTCATCCCGGTGTCGGTATCGCAATTCCTGCAGTGGTCTGAAGTTTCGCACCTGGCCGGTTCTCGGATTCCTGCCGGAAACCGATTGAATGCAGTAAATGTTGGCACAGTCGCGGAAGCTGTGGTCCACCTTGAGTGGGTAATCGGGTACCAGCCCGGTTAAACGGACCGGTTCGGTCTCGCTGGCAAAGAGGTTGATGGCCGGGGCGGCATTCAATGCAAAGGTGTCGCGCTGCACATGATGACCAGCCGGCAAGGTCACTGGGGAATCAACCAACACGGTTAGCAAACGCCCCTCTGCTGACCAGTCAGCACTGTCGAAGCCGCCCAGGTTCAAAAAAAGATATTTTTCGCGGGCATTGAAGTAATCGTGAAGAATGCTGAACGCCACATGGCCTTTACCGAACGAGGGTAACAGACAGTCTTCAGGGTCCATCATACCCGGGGTCATGGCACTGTCTGAGGGTACTTGCTGATTATCCAGCGACAACTGGACATGGGTATCCTGATGCAGGCAAACCTCATAAAGGGCGTAGGCCAGGGCGCGATCGCAATGAAGGTGTAATGGCAGGTCGGTGAAATCCAGATCAGCCCAGTCGAACACACTTTGTTTGCGCAAAGTCAGGCGCAACTGGGTGCCACCACCAACCCGATCCAGCACTGAAACACTCTCCACTTCAATCGGCTGCACAGCCACCGGAGCGGTGGTGGTGTACTCACAGGTCACCGATTCCGGGCCGATGTTTCGGGCGAACACGCGAGTACCCCGACCCAGGGTATGGGTTTGCTTGCATTGCTGCTCGGGCGTGAATTGCACCAGGGTATGGGAAGGAAATGGCCGGCACAGCGAAGGGTTTAACTGGTCGAGCAGGTTCTCACTGAGTTCCGGAACACCATCGTCAATGCGCTCCCGAATTTGTGCCGTGAGAAAAGCCATACCTTCCAGCAGCCGCTCGACATAGGGGTCGCGGTCTTTAACGGCTTTCAAATTGAGCATGGCTGCTTGCTCGGGGTAAGCTTCCGCAAACTCCTGGGCTGCGTCCTGAAGCAAACGCATTTCTGCTTCAAAGTACTCTTTCATGGCATCCTACTCTTTTGATGGCTTCCATTGCGTGTGGCACAGCCGAAACAACCTGGCTAACGCTCAGGCGATCGCTTGCAGCACCTCGGCTTCTCCGGTGCTCTTGAAATAGGTTTTGAACCTCACCCGATCACCACCTACAACCCAGCCACTGATTTCCATCCTGACAACCGCAAACTGAATGTCCCGGGGCAGGGGTAAAACCTGAACCTGGCGCAGCCGGGGTTCGTACTTTTCAATGATGCTTTTCACAGAGACCGCCATATCGGCTTCCGAATAGGGAAGGTCCTGATAGAACAAATTCAAATCCGGTAAACCATAGTCGGGCAGATGACTGAGAACGCCCTGGCGCGCATTCAATAAACGCACAAGATGGTCGTGAATGCTCGCCAACCGCTCGTCTTTACCCGGGTACTCAGCCAGAGGCTGACCATTCAGGTGTTTGCCGTGCAGTGTTTCGTATAGGGTGAACATTCAGTACCACCTGTCTGTCGCTTTAAACGAACAATATCAGGGCATGCATCGCACGCCCTGTTGCTAATTCGCGGCCTGGCGATCAACAGCCAGGCATTGACGCTGATGGCCCGGAATTACCGGCCTTCAACCCACGAATCAGAGAATTCGATGTTGCCATCGAGGTATGTCCAGGTGATTTTCTGGTAGCGAATCGCGACCTCTTCCAGGTGCGGATAGCGCTCTTTATCCAGATCCTTGACGTTCGCCATGGTAGGACTGACAGAGGTCATCTTTACGCCTTCCAGCGTATGACGGAAGTACTCAACTTCAGTACCGGTCTCATCAATCTTATACCAGCTCAGCGTCAGGCTTTGCAGGGTCTGACCGTTGCTGCACGCCTTGTACAGGTAGGGAGTGGCAGCATCATAAGCCTTGGTAATAACAAAAGGCTCGTGCTTGCGCGTTCCAGTCAACTCACCAGTGTCGCCATCTGTCGGGATGCGCAACTGGTGATCGAAGGCCAGTACTTCAATCGACCCTTCACGACCGGATACATTAACAGACCCTTGAACATCATTACCCTGATCGTCTTTCAGCCACATGTAGGCAGGAATTGCCATGCATAATCTCCTTTTAACTTAAAATCCTATCAATATAGGGATGTACGGACATTGCGCGACGCGCAACGATTCTCCCACACCAGCAAAAGCCGGTGCCCGCTGCTGGAGAATTCAGGGGGACGGTGCCTAAACACCTTGCAGGCAAAAGCCTCCATCCCTGTGCTCTTTGAAAACCATTCTTCAGTGCAGCCCCGGGGAATCAATGAGCCACTATCTGAAGAATGACAGCCGGGCAAGACAACCTTGTCTTGACTGGCTGTGTTTACTGGTTAACACGCTACGAATTGTACCGGGTTCACAATTTCAACCCGTTAGGTCCATCACAATTCGGGCATCTGCGAAACCAGTGACAACCGAACATCAACACCCTCGACCTGGAAATGGGGTTGAACATACATATTAACGGTGTAGTAACCGGGGTTATCGGCCGCCTCTTTAACGGTAACCATGCCGTCTTTCAGCGGGTGAGTCGCTGCCAGTTCCGGCTCAGGATTGTTCATCTTGGTCACCATTTTTTGCAACCAGGCATTCAGCTCGTTCTCAAGATCCTGACGGGATTTGAGTGAACCAATGCTTTCCCGCTGCAACACCTTGAGGTATTGGGCAATACGAGACACCAGAAAGATGTACGGCAACCGGGAGTTGATCCGCGAGTTAGCCGTCGCCTCCGGTGTGTCGTACTCAACCGGCTTCTGAGTTGAATTCGCCGAGAAGAAACAGGCGTAATCGCTGTTCTTGTAGTAGCTGAGCGGAATAAAGCCATGATCGGCGAACTCCAGCTCCTTGGTTTCAGAGATCAGCACCTCGGTTGGAATCTTCGACTCTGTGCCGCGACCAGACTCGTAAAAGTGGATGGGCAGCCCTTCCAGCTTGCCACCAGCCTCGGGGCCACGAATGTTGACGGTCCAGCCGTGCTTTTTGAAGCTGCGCACCATATTGGAGGCGAAGGCAAACGCCGAGTTGCCCCAGCAATACCGGTCGTGCTGTTCACCCGAAACACCTTCGTTGTAATTGAAGGTACGAACCGGGTTTTCTTCACCATACGGCAAGCGCAACAGGAAGCGGGGGAATACCATACCCACATAACGTGAGTCTTCGGTTTCCCGAAACCCTTTCCAGCGAATGTATTCAGCTCTGTCCATGTAGCTGGAAACATCCTGAATTTTGGGTATTTCCTCAACACTGTCTTTGCCGAAAAACTGAGGACCAATGGCACTGATGAACGGACAGTGTGCCGCACTGGCCACTTTGGAAACCTCGGTCAGCAGTTCGACATCCGGTGCCGAACGGTCAAACTCGAAGTTGGCCACCACGGCTGAAATGGGCTCACCCCCGGGCGTATCGTACTCCTGGGTGTAGATGTGGTTAAAGAAGCCGGACTGGGTTGTATCCGGTGCTTCTTCAAAGTCTTCGCGCAGGGTTTCCTTGTCGCAATCGAGCAGTTCAATGCGAGTGTTGCTTTTGAAATCCGTTCTGTCAGTCAGGAACTTCAAGCCGCGCCAGGTTGATTCCACCTTTTGAAAGGTGGCGTGGTGCAACACTTCATCCAGCTGACTGGAAATGGTTTCATCGATTTTGGCGATGTACTGATCGAGCAGGTTCTTGTCGATTCGCTCAATCTGTTCACCCGCTTCCAGCGCTATCTCAAAAAACACCTTGAGTGCTGCGGTAATGCGCTGATTCGAGGCAACGTCTGCCATGCCTTTCGAATCCTGGAACAGATTGATATCAATCGGCTGGTCGACGGGCTTCATATCAACCAGACTGCAAAGCCGGCTGTAGATGCTGCCGTCTTCCTGAACTGTTTCTGAGGTTTGAGTTGTGCTGTCCTGTACAGTCATGTGCTGCTCCTTATTCCTTGGCGTCATCCGCGTCTGCGGTATCCGCCTGTTGCTCGGCAATCAGGGACTTCAATTCATCTTTCAGGGATGTCAAATCCGGCTGGGAATTCAGAATACGCTCAACTTCCTTGCGGAAAGAGCTGTTGTCGAGCAAGTTGGACTTAAGGTCCTTCAGCAGGTTGCGCATCGACATCAACTGACTCAACTCGGGAATCTCGGCGGCAACCGCCTCCGGATGAAAAGACCTGAACGACTTGGCGGTGAGAGATACATTGATTTCACTGCCGTCATCCTTAATGCGGTTGGGCACCGAGTAATTCATTTCCGGTGCCAGATCAGACATCACCTGCTCCAGATTGGACGAGGTAATGTTGACCCGCTCACGCTCGCTCACATCGCCTTCACCTTTGCCATTGCTGAAGTCGCCCATCACCAGCAACTTCATTGGCAGTTCCTTCTTAACGCTGGCACCACCGGTTTCGAGATCCAGCGCTATATTGACCCGCGCACGGGGTACTTCATTTTGAAAACTATCAGCCATGCTGTGTACTCCTTAGTCGTGAGGCGGGTCGGTCCCTTACCTCCTTGTTGAACATCCAATTGGTCTTCATTAGAACCATTCTGCGGCCTGCGCCAGGTCAGTGGCGCACATTCTGGCGTGCAGTCTGTCGAGGGTGACGTTCAGTTCCGCCTGCCGCTCACCCCCGGCGCTGGCAAGCAGGTCTTTGGTCACCAGCCAGGCCTGGCGCCAGATGGCCATAGCCAGGTCTGGCATCAGCTTCGCCAGCCAATACTCATCGACGGCTTCAACTAAGGTGTCGAGCAGCGAACTGGCCAGAGCCGGTTCCGCCGATTCATGACAAAGCTGCGCCTGGGCCAGACGAATGCGCAAACTGACGATGTTGTCGCCCGTGAGTTGGGCTCTGAGCCAGGCAAGCGCAGAGGTCAGCGAGCCTTCTTCACGTTGCTTTCGCGCCTCGGCGAGAAAGTCCACACCAGGCGAGCCACCCTGGTTATTCGAGCTTGCCGCCGTAATCTGTTCGATCCATGCCAGCGCCGCGCCTCCGGCGAAAGGGTCGCCATTGTCGTAGCTCAATTGCCTGAGCTTGGGCAAACGTTCCATCAACTCACGAACCTGATACTCAATGACCGAGCGAGCACTGCGAAACCCGGCTTTTTGTGCAGCCAGTGCCGACAGCCGCTGCAACTCCATGCAAAACAGGCCGCCGGGTTCCATAAAGGCGTCTTCCGCCGCTTCGAACGCCATTGCCCAGTTCTCGCTATCAATGGCATGGGTAATTTTGTTCAGGCTGGCCTCGCGCGGCGGCGGAATGCGGGTCTTACCGTTCTCGTTGGGAGGCAATTGCAAGTCTGCCCATTTCACACTGCGCGCAAAGGCCGCGCGGCTGCCATGTTTGGATTTTTCCCTGAAATAACCCAGCATCTGTTTCTGGAGTTGCAACAGCTGAGCTTCCGATTGAACCGGGCCAACGCTACCCGGTGATTGAGCATCAGCAGACGATTGTTCCGCCACCGTTGACCCGGAGTTTGCCGCTACCGGAGAGGAGTCGGCTGAGGCCGTGTTTGCGACCGGTTTGGGCTGATTCTTACGCAACCATTCGAACAGGTCGGGCCATCCGAACCCCTCTATTCCTGCCTCACCGGCCGCTGTGGCAAAAGATTCCCAGCTCTCTTTGGCCTCGACAAACAACGTTTCAGACGCCTGGCTGTCATGCTTCTGCACGAAGTGCAGAATACGAGGCTGCTGCAACCAGCCAATGGCCGACAGCCGTGCTTTAGGCTTTTGCGGATAGCACTGGTCGGCATCCATAGCCAGCAAGCCGGTTAACAGTCGCACGCCCCACACCAGACCTTCCAGGCCATACACCCGCCCAGCGCCCAGCACGAAATAGGCGGCCACGCGCAGATCCTTGGCTTCCTGGCTGAGAATGTCGGTTGACAGTTTCAGGATGCGCTCGTAATCAACATCCTGCTTCTTTTCGACTTCGGCCTTGAGGGTGCTGAATCGCTCGCCGTAGCGAGGGTCTGACCCGCTCGCCTCACCCGGCAACGGTGCCAGGCACTGGGTTAGCCAATCATCCCAATTTTTCAGCCCTGAAATTGCTATCGTCATTCCATCTGACTCCACCGTATTGCCACGTCCAACAAACACACATCGGGTTGTCCAATGAGTTGCTCAGCCCAGTGCTGCTGTTGCTGACCAGTCGTCGACCAGTCCGAACCGGGCGTTGGCCTCAGTGCCTGCTGCCAATGCGAACCGGCCAGAGGGCGGGCCAGAATCCAAACCCTGGCGCCAGCCGGGTTCAGTGACCACAGAATGTCGGGTCGCCATAGGCTGTCGTTACCTACCGGAGACAGCACATGCAGCCAGAACACCAGGCTGACCGGTGCCATTTCTTTTGGCCCCAGCGGCAACTCCAGATCCGCCATCGGCCGATGACGCCTGCTCCGGTAGTTATCTATCAACGCCCGGCAACCGGCCAACAAGCGAATCTGCATGGCCGGGTCGCCACCGACCAGGTGGCTGAGCCAGCGCTGTAAACTGACTTCCGACAAGTACGCCAGCGAGGCTTTCATCAGCTGTTTTCCTGCCGCAACTTCAGTTGCAACCGACGCATTTCTGAACCGATCGAATACGCTCAGCTTTGGCATTTTTTCCGGCCAGGCCAGGTCGGGATTGGTCTGGCCAAATTGCATCCAGCTACCGAAAAACAGCGGCGCCGGCTTAAAATACAAATCGGTATCCGACCACCGACTGAAATACATAAACGGATAACGCCGGCCGTGGCTGTCCTCACTTGGAAACACATAGCCACTCATCCCCTGACGGTCATGCCCGCCAACCTGCAGAAAGCCAACCCCGGTATCGAGGTCTGGCTGCGCGGTGCCGGGCGCCGCCATCGACTGACTGGCCTGCAGCGACAACCACTCCTTTAAACTGGCATCCAGCGTTTGAACTTCTCTGGAGCCCGACGCCGCGTGAACATAATCTGCACGGTCAGGTAACTTACCCAGAAAACCCAGGATCACCGGATCCGGACGAACGGGTTCGGCTGGTTTTTCCGGTTTAAAACCAAACATCAGCCGGCCCGGAACAATGAGCGAGGCAGCACCATCTGCCGGAACAGGCTCGGGTTCAGGACACTGCCTTCCCGGTCGGCGCGTATCCTGAACCGAACCGATGTTGCCCGGCTGCCCTGGCCAAACTGCCAGTGCAATTCGAACTCGGTACCGCGTACGTGGGTGACTTCCGCTTCCTGAATTAACCGGACAAAAGCCCATTGCCCGTTGGCTTCATAACTAACCGGTGCAGTGCCATTTCCTGCCCGGGCCAGAACGCGGGCCTGGCTGTTGTTCTGAGACAGCGTCCAGCTGAATTCGCGCCATTCCTGCGGTTCGTTTCGATACCGGTAGCCGGCGCCATTGACTTCAATCAACGCTTCGGTAACCCCGGGCACAGGCAACGGATAGAGGGCATACCCCATTCCCATTTCAGGTGAACCGGGTTTGAACAAGCCCCGCGACAACCGGTCGGCACCGACCAGAGCATCAAAAAACTGAGGGTTAAACGTCAGCCCACGGTCCAGCCAGGTACGGCTGCGCCACTGACCATTACTGCGCTGCAGAAAGGGCTCAAGTTCTTCGCTGACAAACAACCACAATTCGCCCTGGCCCGGTTGCAACAACAACTGAACGTCGTGTGGCGTTGCTTCGACCTCGGCCGATGAGAAGGGGAATCGCCCTTGCAGGTTGTTGGCATAAACTGAATACACCCGGCTGTCCCATTGCTGTTGAAGCGACTGGGTTGCACTGGCCAGCAGTGAAGACCAGGTCTGTTCAATGGGCGCAGTGAAGGAAGACTCGACCCAGTCGCGACTGTTGTCGGGCATGGCATCCAGCAAGGCATTAATTTCAATCCAGGCGGCGTAGAGCTGTTTGCCACTGGCGTTACCGGATAACAGGTCGCTTGAATAAACTTTTGCTTCGCGGTCGATGTCTGCGGCTGCCAGCATAAATTCCATTTCTTCAGCCAGCGCCAGCATCTGCTCACGATAAGCCGGCCAGGCCGGATTGGTCGATTTTCCGTTCTCGGCCATCACCACGTCTAACAAGGGTTCCGCCGCTGACTTGAACGCTGGCAACAGAGGCACTGGTACTGGCTCTGCCTGCTCATCATCACCGGCCAAACCGGCGACCAGGTCAGTAGTTGCCTGGCCATTGCTGATCGCCGGGTCGGTAATCTGCAACTCCTGAGCAACCCGGTTGAATATGGCCGTCCAGGGGGCTTCATCGCTGCCCAATGCCTTGATCGCCTGCACTGAGTCAGCCAGTGACGCGGGCCTCGGAACGGTTATTGACTGAACAAAAAGAGACCACTGTTCCGTGTAATCGGCAAAATAGTACTCACGAACATCTGCCCGAAGCTGACGCCATTGGCTACTATCGGCAGCTTCATCTTCAGTGCCGTTATCCAGCCCCAGCACCCAGTCACCCTGGGTTGCCGTTTCAGCCAGCGCATCGATCTCATCGACAACGTAGGTCTCCCAGGCCGTTCGGGAAAAAGCACCGGGCACGCGGTGCTCACCTTTCAGAACACCCTGGACTGACGGATCCAGAACATCGTTGAGACCGATCGACGAAAACCGGCTGTTACCCGAGGCAACCAACCGATCGTAAATAACCTGGGCGTCGGCATCGGTAACCAAACGGTTCTGTGCCTGCGTCACCCAGTCTTCCGAGCCAGCCCAGGGGTTAACGTGGCTTTCATCCATTCGACTGAAAACGTCGACCAGATACAGTTCTATCAAACTCTGCATACTGCTCTGGCGCTGCTGGTAGCTCAGCAGCAGCTCATGGTCGGCGTAACTTTCGTACCAGAGCTTGCTCAAATAGCCACTCAGGATATCAATGTCCTGGCGGTCGGTATGGCTGGTCAGCATCAGGTAGCTGCGCAATGCCTCATAATAGTTTGGCTGTTCGGCAATTCGGGTCACCTGATCCAGCTCGGGCCATGACGCTGAATAGGTCTCCAGCTGCGTATGCAGAGCCGGAACGATGCGGTCATTGACGGTTTCAGTCAGAGTATTAAGCAGCAATTGCTGCATGGGTTCGGCGTGTGATTCCACCAGTGAATAGCGCCGGACAATTTGCAACGGAGAATAAGTCTGCATCTTTTCAAGTTGCTGATAATGCTCGTGCAGGCCGACCAGTGCATCCAGCCGTTCATGGTCTGAAGTACTGGTATCGTGATAGCGCTCCAACAGCCGCTCCGCTTTGGATTCGTACCCGGAGATCAGCAACTGGTTGCTGGTGTAGGTTCCAAACAGGCCAATACCGGTCAGCGCGACAATACCGCTGATGACCATAAAACAAACCGCCTTGACCGCCCTGCTCCACCGTTGCCGTTTACGATTGCCGCGCACAGCGTTTTGCAACGGGAAGATAACCTCGGTAAACAAATGGTCGATAAAGTAGCTGCGGGTCAGTTCAGTGTGACGCTGCACCGCGAAAGCCACCCGGGCAAAGACGCTCTTGAATGCATTGGAGCGACGCTCAAGCGCAACGCCTTCCTGAGTACTCGACGTGAAGTAAACACCGGCGAACCAGGGAGATTCGTGATAGGGGTTATCCTTGAACAACAGTGACAACAGCTCCATCAATTTTTCAGTTGCCCCGGAGAACTGGTTCGGAAACTGATAGATGGCAACCTTGTCTTCGGGTTTCTGAGCCAGGTTTACTTTCTGGGTCCGTTGCTCCAGCAACCGGTAATACAACTGCGTCAGCCGGTCACTCAGTACCGCCAGGCCGTTGGATGACTTGTCTTCTGTTTCGTCCAGCAGATAGACACCCCAGGGTTGTTTAATCTCCTGCTCACTAAGGTCACTGAAGAACGCCTCGAAGCCCTTCAACAGATCGGATTTGGTGATGACGATGTAGATCGGAAAGGTCACCCCCAGTTCGGAAATCAGTTCATGCAGGCGGTTCTTCAGGTGTTTGACGTGCTGCTCCAGATCGGCTTTTTCAGACGTCAGGATCTGGTCCAGCGGTAACGCCAGCATCAGGCCGTTGATCGGCATTTTGGAGCGGTTTGCTTTCAGCACCCGCAGAAAAGACAACCAGTCATCGTTGTCTTCATCGCTGGTGTAGCGGCCTGCGGTATCGATCAGAATGGCCTGGTCAGAAAACCACCAGTCGCAATCCCGGGTACCGCCAATGCCCTGTACATGAAACCGCTGGTCGTCTTTCAGCGGAAATTCCAGACCGGATTGTGAAAACAGCGTGCTCTTGCCCGCCGCCGAAGGCCCGATCACCATGTACCACGGCAGCGCATAGAGTGCGCTGTTACCGCGATATTTGGTGCCCAGGTGAGAGCCCTTGAGTGCGTCCAGAACATCGGAAATTTTGCTTTGAATGGCGTCTGAAGAACCACCGCCCATGGCGTCGAGCTGCTTTCTCAGCTTCCTGCCGCGCCGCAGCTTGTACAGCGTTGTGATCAGCCAGACCACCAGAAAGACCGCAACTACAATACCCATGGCAATGAATTTCAGGCGAGAGGACGTCAGGCGGACGTGGTGCCCTGCAAACCAGATGATCACCAGCACCGCAACCAAACCGACAACCGCACCGGAAGCCCGCGACAACAATATATCCTTGAACCGGAACAAAAGTCCCATCGCGCTAGCCATCGGCCTGATCTCCATTTACTTCCTGAGTCCCTGTCTGGTACTGCAACAACCGGTCAGCACTGCCCGACAGGGACGATTTCATCAAGCCGCCATAGGTAAGAAACAGCGTCACCAGCAGAGCACCGCCTACCGCCGCCATCACCCAATAGGGCTGGTTACCGCCAATTCGATAAACCAGCTGACGCTCGGGCACGGCCTGATCGGCCAGTTCCCGATTAACCGGACCACGCAAGTCATCCAACTGAGCACGAAAGGTGGCAATATAGGCCTGAAGCTGGTCGAAGCCTTTCAGGGTATAACTGCCCTGATACCCAAACTGCAGGCAACTGAAATACAGCTCCACCACTGCCCTGTGCTCGGGCAAACCCCGGCGCAATTCATCCAGCCGCGCAAAGAAACCCTCACCGGCATTGCTGTCACCGAAGAATTCAACACAGAGTGGTTTGACCATCCAGTCGAACTTATGTGGCCAGCGCGATGACATGACGCGCTCATCAACATAGGCTGCCATACAATAGCGAACATCACGGGTAACGGCGCTCGGCCACTGGTGTTCAAAGGCGCGTCGTTCCAGTTCCACAAACGCCTGCTCGAGGTCTGCTCGCAGCGAGCTGTCGACCAAATCGGCCTGTTCCGGCTGCCGCAACGGCTCCACCAGATTGAAAATGGGGGAACAACTTTCCACTAACACCGCTTCCATGTCGTGAGACCGGGTATCCATTATTTATTCCTCTATGACCAGTAGTTCGACTTCAGCAGACACAAAGTCACCCAGACCGAAGGCAGCAAACTGCCCGGCACGGCGAATGTCGGCCCAAACAGGGCTGGATTTATCGAGCAGGAAATACTCGCATTCCGACTTGATGCGGATTTTCTGCGGCAGCCGCTGGGTGTGCTGCAACGGCAAACCAGGCAAGGCATTGGAGACCATGGTTTCTATCTGATCGGGAGCGCCCAGCTTGAAATACTGGGGAAAGCGGGTAAACCAGGTGGGGTCGGAGCCGCTGTGACGAACCGACAGATAAAAAGTACAGCGGTCGGCCGTTGCTTCCGACAAGGCCGATGATTCATAGCGCCCGGGTGCAATGCTGGAAAACACCAGGCCATCGGCAGAGCGCTGACGATCCACACCCAGCACTTGCCGTAATGCCGTATTCAGTGACTCGAACGTAGTCGTCAGTTGATCATGCTGATAACGCACACTCAGGGGCAAGGCATCCGGCATCAGCTGCAGCGCCAGCCTGTCGTGACAACGTACCAGCACTTTGTAGAGTTCGAAGGGAGTCTGCTGGGGGTGTTGCTCGAACATCCGCAACTCTGCCAATGCAGATACCAGTTCGGCCTGAAGCAGATAGTCGGCCATTTCGGTTGCCGTCATGCTGCTCAGATCACCGAGCTTGAGCCGACGTTCCTGAAGGCTGCGGTATTGGGATTGCAACAGGTCGATCAGGTTGGTGACCAGCTGTTTTAGCCGGGTTATGGAGTCCACTTGCAACAGCGGCGGAATAAAGGTTTCGTCGAGCTGGTATTCGGCATCGTAGCGTCGGGTAACCCGGGCTAACGGCATGGAGACCATGTTGTCTTGTGCCTGGAAGTCGGGCTGGAGCTTCAGGTTGGGCCGGGCAAGTAATACTTCCCGGCGACGCCCTGCGTCATAAACATCTTCCAGATCGGAATAGTCAGACTTCCAGCCGGTCAGTCGACCATTCACCTCATAACCGGTGATGGTATCGGCCAGGTCATTGCGCGGCAGCATCAGACAGAGGGTCAAGGTATCCTGATCGTGCTGGGTCAGATCCATAAATACCGCGCCGTCGGTTTCGCGCCGGTAATCCACCACACGCCCATCCGGCAACAGCGCCTGGCACCGAACCAGATCGAGGCGGCCATTGAGCAATGCGGCTTCATCCCAGACCAGCTCCCCCACGCCCCAGCTGTACGGCTGCTGCCAGCGCGAACGCAAATGCTGGGTACGGAACTGATACTGATCCCAGGCCTGAAAATGCTGCTGGCCCAGAAAAACTCCCTCAGCCCACACTACCTTCCTTAACCCTTTCATACTTCTCCCTTTTCATACGACACAGCGACCTTCGATTGTCGGCACATCGAAAGCGTCATTATGGGAAGAAAGCCTTCCCGGCCTGGTTTAATTTTCGTTAGCACTGCCCGCGAAAAACCTGCTCAATCAGATGGCTCAAGCCCGCGCAGTTCAGATTTTTTTAGCGATACTCAAGCTGAACACTGTTGCCATCAAGCTCCAGGGTCATATTGGTGGACGCCTGAATAAAGCCATGATTCACTTTCTTGTTCGCACGCCATTGGCCCTCATCGTTGCGAAAATAGGCAACAACACCGGCGTATTGGGCACGCTCTGCTTTTTCAATGGATACCGTGCGGGACAGAGAGGGTTCAACGGTTATTTCATGCAGGGAAACCAGCGTATCGGCCAGTATTTGCTCGTCGGCCTTCCACATATCGTCGAACTGGGAGCGCTCGAACAGAACAGGATCGGTTAGTTGATAAACGCGCACGACAACGGCGTAGGCATCGCCGGTTTCGTCGACATTGATAGCACTGGAAGCGTTAACCGAAAAATTCAGTTGAGGTGTTGCACAACCGGCGAGCGTGGCTACCACTACTGCCGCAAACAGCCATGCACCTGCAGACTTGATGAGCATCCTGGCTCTCCTTTAAGTCATCAATTGCTGTCCTTCAATGGGATGTACCTGCACCTGGCACATCACCTACTACGCCCGGCGGAAAAACAAAACAACCGCCTGACTGATGCGCACCCTATTATTCTGATCGCAACCTTGCACCTGTTTTTTTAAGCAATTCTTTTTTTTGTGATCGACGTCTACTTTGAGATTTGCGCTGGCGATGTCATCGGTGGCATTCTCGCTCGCCATGACAAAGGGCGGGCAGTATGCCTGCACGTACTCCGGGCTTCATGGATGCCCGGGAAGGAACCGCTACTACAAGGATGCACCATGCTGAATCGAATTCAGGCACTGCTGTGCCTAGTGTTTTTGTCCGTACCCGCCTGGTCTGTGGAATGGGATCAGGCATTCTTTTCCGTCGGTGGCTCTACTCTTCTGGCGGCCCAGCGCGACAAGGACGACTATCCATTCGCCGCCGGGCTTACCTTACATGCTGACTATCAGGTACCGGTTTTTGTCGAAGGGCACACCCGGGCGTACCTGATGGGCGCGCTCGACTGGGCTCGTTTTCGCCCTGATGTCGAAGCATCAATGCATGGCTCCTCATCCTATGCATTGAATGCAACCGCGGGTTTGCTGCAGGACATCCAGGTCGGCGACAGGCTGCTGTGGATTGGCGGCGGGCTGGGCCTGCAAAGCTTGCACCGGTTCAATCACTATTCCTGGGAGAAGAACGGGACGATCTGGAGCCAAACCCGCTACGGCGACGAACAGGATATGGCGCTGATGCTTCAGACTCAATTGCAGATTCCTGTCACCCCCAACATACGCGTCGACACTCAGTTCAACTGGCCGATCAATCGGCCGGGCCTGGTTGCCTTTAGGCTGGGTGCCAGTTTCGAATTCAAGTGACTGGTCGGTTCATGTGCCAGCCAGTGATCCAACCCTCTATTGTTCAGCGTTCTCGTTTCATGTTTAAGGAAGAGCCATGAAATCCATACCCTATTTCACCTCGTTACTGACCATTGTCCCCTTACTGACTGCCTGCGTGGGTGATTACCCTGACCTGCCCGAAAAGTACCAGAACAAGGCACCCAGTATCAGGGGGCTTGAGGCTGTCAGCCTGACGGAAGGTACTGTCAACCAGGTAGAGTTGATGATCACCGACGATCGCAATGAGGTATCGGAACTCGATATTGAATGGACGATCACAACAGAACCCAACATCGCGGTAACGGTATCGGCGAACAACAACACGGCCGACATCGACGTTCCCTGGATGGCCGACGACACACTCAAAGCCATGCTCACCGTCACAGCAACCGATGCCGAGGGTGAGTCGACCGTCGCCAGCGTTGAGCTTGATGTGCTCAAACAACGGTTACTGGTTGTTCAGGCAGAAAAAGAGCGACAGGGTGATGGCGACCTTTACCGGGTCGGTTACCCCGACGCCAATCCTCAACGATTAACCGACCCCATTGCCATTAACGAATCGATTGACCGGGTCCGGCTGTCGCCCAATGGCCAGCGCCTGGCGTTTGTACGCAGCCATAGTAGCGAACCCGATACCCTGCTGCTGGCTGAAACCGACAGTGGTACCAAAACCGAGGTGGCCGTCGATCTGCAAGCAACAGAAAGCATTAAACAACTGCGCTGGAGCAGCAGTGGCCGCTGGCTTGCAATAGTGACGGCAACCAGTGGCACCAGCCCGGTGTTTCGATTACAACTGCTGGATACCAATGAAGGCGAGACACCGCGGGAATTAGCATTACCCCTGTTGAATGAAAGCGCCTTTGAATGGAGTGCCGATGAAACCCAACTCGCCTACCACAACCGGCAAAGCCAGCTTATCTGGCTAAGTCTGGCCGATGAGAGCAACCATACAATCTATAACCCCGCCGACACCGGCGTTGCCGGTGCCCCACCCTTCGTATGGCACCCGAGTGAGCCGATACTGGCGTATACCGGCGCAGCATCGGCCAACGGCAGCAAGGCAGTCTACGTTGCACAACCTGGTGAAGGCCCGGTGACGGCTGTACCGGTATCAACCAAGTACGGCACACACGCGGTGTCTCTGTCGCAACTGGCCTGGTCGCCCCAGGGCCAATACCTGAGCTACCTGGGAGACCTGCAAACCCGTGGCGTGGTCGAGTTGTTTAGTTTTAATTGGGCAGAGTATGCGGCGGGTACTGACGCGGCGACGGCACAGGTTATAGTCAGCGGCAACCTGGTCAGTGCCGGGGATGTGTCTGCCTATCTCTGGAACCCTGATGAGTCGCGCCTGGCTTATAAGGCGGATCAACTCGCGGACGGCGAGGTTCATCTGTTTGCATCGGATGTGAACGGCGGTAGCAACCGACAGCTTACCGATGTATCGGGCACCTTTACCGACCTGTTCTGGGGCTGGACAGAGAGCGGTGAATTACTCTACGGCTACAGCCGGTTTGAAGGTGCCCTGCCCTATCGCATCACACTGCTGATGATTGATGCACAGACGCAGTTGAGCTACCGGGTGCTGACCGATGCGCTGAGCAGCAGTACAGCCACACAGGCTTTGGGCAACATTCTGTTATCGCCAAACCGCCAGTGGCTGGCAATTCCTTCATTCAGTGCAGCTACACAGCAAACTGATATTCATGTGCTGCATCTTTCCGATGAACGACTGCAACGGCTGTCTGCCTTGAACAACCACGAAACCGATACCGAATTCGCCTGGTCGCCCAACAGTGATGGCATCCTGTATCTGACGCTCGATGACAACGACATTGGCCAACGGCTGGTGTTCCAGCCATTGGCGGATCTACCGATTCAGGAAGAAGGCTCGCTGATGGGGGAGCTGGCACCCAACGGCACTATCCATCAGTTTCAGATAGCCCGATAGCGTGCTATTCGAGTATTCGGGATTCATTTTTCAACGTTCGCAGTAGCCTACATTGCCAGCAACCCGCGTCGACTACCCGACAGGCTCATCAAGGGTCGGCGTAAACCCTTCCATGGGGCCTGGACCGCAGCATCCTTGCTGCGGACCACCCTAGATGAACCTATCGGGCAGTCGACGCTAGCCTTTGGCTATGCACTTAGGTAAGGCATCGCCGCGAGAATAAACACCAGCGGTAAAATCAGCAGCGCCGTCGCCACCGGTTGCTGCCTGACTCGCCACACGGCAAAAACAACAGCCAGAGGCGGTATCAGAGTTGCCAGACCCCAGGTAGCGGAATGACGCATTGCTTCGACAACAGTCAGGGTGTAGCCAATCAGCATCAGGCTGATGGCCAACAAAAAAACGGTAACCATCATGACGGAGCACCCGGTGAAGTCTTCTGCAGATGCGGGCTCAGAATGCGGTACAACTCAGGGCGGTTTTCGGCTATTTCTTCCACGCTGAGACCTTCCAGCGAGTGGGGGTATTTCAGCCAGGCTTCTGTTGCATGCAGATAATAGTCCGGTTCACGACCGACTTCATTGCGGCTGGGCTTGTAATACGGCACGGCAACGCGAATGTCGCCCGGCGTGTTTAACCGGGCGCGCTGTTGTAGCTGGTTGATAATCGCTTCAACGGAACGGCCGGTATCGAACACGTCGTCGACAATCAGCAAAGCGTCCTCGTGAGTTACATGCTTAACCAGATAATCCAGACCGTGCACCCGCACCGACCGGCTTTGCTGATCGATGCCGCTGTATGAGGAGGTGCGAATGGCGATGTTATCGGTCGACACGCCGTGGTACTCCAGAAATTCCTGAACGGCGATTCCCATGGGCACCCCGCCCCGCCAAACGGCGATCATAAAGGTCGGCCGGAAGCCGGAGTTCAGGATTTGAGCCCCCAGGCGAAAGGCATCTTCGAGCAGGCCCTGGGCGCTGAGGTATTGTTTTTTAGCCATAAGATCGTTAGCTTCACAGGGTGAACCCCTATAATCCCATCGACCCGAGCCCCCGGCAAGCCATGACCCAAACGGAAACCCAACGCAACAAACGTTTTCTGGATGAAACCCAACTGATTGAGGATGCCTTTCGTCTGGGTGTTCAGGTCTATGAAAGTGGCTTTAGACCCAACTTTATTGTCGGACTGTGGCGCGGCGGCAGCACCATCGGCATCTATGTGCAGGAATGCCTGCAAACGCTGGGCAACAAGACCGACCACATTGCGCTGCGAACCTCATACCGGGGCATGGACCACTATTCCGACATGATCGCCGCCCCGGAAACCCATATCCGGGTTCATGGCACCCAATACCTGCTCGACAACCTCAATGCTGACGACCGTCTGTTGATCGTCGACGATGTCTTCGGCACCGGCCACAGCGTTCAGGCGGTTCTGGACCGCCTGAACAAGCACCTGAAACGAAACATGCCCGCCGATACCCGCATCGCCACCCTGTACCAGCGCCCGGCGACGCATCAAACCGAACGCCGACCCGACTACTGCCTGCACGACACCGACGACTGGCTGGTATTCCCCTATGAAATGACGGGACTCAGTCGTGCAGAAATCGACCAGCACAAAGGCTATCTGTCAGACATTCTGGATTCGGTAAAGCCGG
>DASSWT010000172.1:0-5302 GCA_035704555.1 Saccharospirillum sp.
AGCGCAGACAGCGGCTCAAAGCGCACATCGCCATGCTGCAAGTGAACGTCATCGGCGGCGATGTAAGGGGGGTTCGATACCAGCAAGTCCTGACTTCGGTTGGCCAGGGCATCGCACCAGTGGCTTAGGCCAACGGTTACCGGCAAACCCAGTTGGTGCGCATTCTCTTGCGCTAGGGCCACGGCACCCGGTTGAACATCAAAGGCGCTGATGTTCCAGCCGGGTCGTTCACTGGCCAGTGCCAGCGCTATGGCACCGGTACCGGTACCCAAATCCGCCACTCTCAGGGAAGGTTGCTCAAAGCGGTTTAGAATGGCTTCGACCAGCGTCTCGGTATCGGGTCTGGGAATCAGCGTACTGGCGTTTACCTTTAACGGCAGAGACCAGAATTCGCGCGTGCCGAGTATGTGAGCAACTGGCACACCATTCAGACGTCGTTGAATCAGATCGCCAAATCGCCTTTGCTGGTCATCACTCAGTTCCCGCTCGGGCCAGGTAAAAAGCCAGGTTCGGCTTTTATCCAGCACAAAGGCGAGCAACAGGTCAGCGTCGAGTGCCTCAAGCCCCTGTTGCTGGGCCCATTGCTGGGCCTGGCGAACCTGTTTCATACCGGAGTCTGCCATTGCAATGCTATCCGCTCGGGTCGTGACACCTCAGGACTGCGCCATATCGGCCAGCAGTTGTGCCTGGTGTTCCTGCACCAGGGGGTCAACCACCTGGTCCAGCGCGCCCTGCATGACTTCATCGAGTTTATAAAGCGTTAGATTGATGCGGTGGTCGGTGATTCGCCCTTGCGGGAAGTTGTAGGTACGAATCCGTTCCGAGCGATCCCCGCTGCCGACCAGGCTGCGCCGGGTGTCAGCCTGTTCGCGGGCGGCGGCACTTGTTTGTGCATCCATAATTTTGGCGGCCAGTAACGACATTGCCCGGGCCTTGTTCTTGTGCTGGGAGCGTTCGTCCTGGCATTCCACTACGATGCCCGTGGGCAGGTGCGTCAGACGCACGGCGGAATCGGTTCGGTTGACGTGCTGACCACCGGCACCGGAGGCGCGATAGGTGTCGACTCGCAAGTCGCCCTTGTCGATTTCGACTTCGGCCAGTTCATCGGCCTCGGGCATCACCGCGACGGTACAGGCCGAGGTATGAATACGCCCCTGGCTCTCAGTTTCCGGAACGCGCTGAACCCGGTGCGCACCGGACTCAAATTTCAAATGCGAATAGACCTGGTCGCCACTGATACGACTGATGATTTCCTTGTAGCCGCCATGTTCGCCGTCGCTGACGGACAAAACCTCCAGCCGCCAGCCCATGCGTTCGGCATAGCGGCCGTACATTTTATGCAGGTCACCGGCGAACAGTGCGGCTTCATCGCCACCGGTGCCGGCGCGCACTTCCAGAAAGACGTTGCGGCCGTCGTTCGGGTCTTTGGGTAATAGCAGTATCTGCAACTCTTCGGTCAGTTGCTCCAGACGTTCTTCGCCCTGTTTTACTTCGTCGCGGCCCATGTCACGCATCTCGGGGTCGCTGTCGTCCAGCAACTGACGGGCATCGCGAATATCGCGTTCAACGCCTTCATAGCGCGCAAAGCAACCCACCACATCTTCAAGCTCTGCATACTCCTGGGAATACTGCCGGAACCGGGTCTGATCGGTGATCACTTCGGGCTGGGATAACAGACGAGCCAGTTCGTCATAACGTTCAGTCAGTTCAGACAGTTTCTGGCGGATGGAGTCTTTCATAGACGCTGGGGTGCCTTATAAATCAAACAGACGGGAAGCCCACTCGCTGGCTTCCTTGTCATCACCGTCACCGTGGGCTTTGCGCAATGCCACTGTGGGTGCATGGAGTAATTTGTTGGTCAGGCCGCGTGCCAGTTGTTCCATAACCACTTGGGCATCACCACCTTGCTGCAGGGCACGGCGGGCTTTTTCAAGCTCAACGTCTTTCAGCTGCTCGGCCTGACGACGCAGGGCGCGAATGGTGTCAGCCGCCTGGCGTTCTTTCAACGACTGATTGAACGCATCGGTTGAACGGGCGATGATGTCCATCGCCTCACGCGCGGCTTCCTGGCGGCTGCGCACATTGGCCTCGATGACCGATTTAAGGTCATCGACGGTATAAAGGTACACATCAGGCAAATCACCGACTTCGCTTTCAATATCACGCGGTACGGCGATGTCGACCATAAACACCGGCCTGTGCCGGCGTTTCTTCAGTGCCCGTTCGACCATGCCCTTGCCAATGATGGGCAACTGGCTGGCGGTCGAGGAAATCACGATGTCGGCACCGGGCAGTTCGTCGGGAATGTCCGACAGCAATACAGCCCGGGCGCCGAATTCCGCCGCCAGGCTTTGTGCCCGGGCCAGGGTCCGGTTGGCCACCACCAGGTCGGTCACACCCTTGTCGCGCAGATGCCGTGCTACCAGGTCAATGGTTTCACCAGCGCCAATCAGCAGCGCCCGGCACCGGTCGAGCCGGTCAAAGATGCGGGTGCTCAGGCGCACTGCGGCGTAGGCCACGCTGACAGCGTTTTCGCCAATTGCGGTGTGAGTGCGCACTTCCTTGGCGACGCGGAAGCTGTGTTGAAACAGGTGGTGCAACTGCTGGCCGACGGAGTCGTATTCCTGGGCAACGGCGAACGCAGACTTTAACTGACCCAGAATTTGCGGCTCGCCCAGCACCATGGAGTCGAGCCCGGCCGCGACCCGTCCCAAATGGGAAACTGCGTCTGCATCGGCATGGATATAGAGCGCTGCACGCAATTCGTCGGGCGAGATCCGGTGGGTCTGGGCGAGCCACTGAATCAGAGCTTCGACGCCACTGGCCGGCTCGGTCAGCGAGCAATAAATTTCACTGCGGTTGCAGGTGGATAGAATCACCGTCTCTTCGATGCCCGGAATCGACAACACGGAAGACAGGGAGTCGGGCATGGTTTCGGGAGCGAAACTGACTTTCTCCCGAACGTCTACTGACGCCGTGTTGTGATTAATACCGAGGGCCAGTAATGACATGTTTGGACGGGGCCTGCTCACTTCGTTGATCAAAGGCGTAGTCTACCGATTTTCCGGTCCCGAGGCGACTGCGATAATGCCCGGAACACTCGTCGCAACAGCCCCTGAGGCCGCCATCTTTACACGGATTTACGCTTCACTTGCTGTACCCGGCAGCCACCCTCAGGTCACTCTAACCGGACACTCGAAGCCAGTATGGGGCTGATCGGGTCACAAACAATGCAGGTCAGGCTATACTCATCATTGCCCCTGGCTATCCGATACAGAGCTGAACCACATCCGAGTGCGTACACCCTCGCAACTTCGGTAACTGCAACGAATTTGAGTCAACCAGTGCAGCAAAGAGAGACACCCCGGCACAACTGATCCGGAGCACCCTTTTTTGTTTTGCATAGGAAGTAACCCTCACCATCAGACGG
Organism: Saccharospirillum sp.; assembly: GCA_035704555.1. Lineage (GTDB taxonomy): Bacteria > Pseudomonadota > Gammaproteobacteria > Pseudomonadales > Natronospirillaceae > Saccharospirillum. Next base: position 3,431 of record DASSWT010000172.1, read on the forward strand.
CGAAGCCAAGACACATGACATCATCTACACCCTTCAAACGTTCATTGCTGGCCACCATGATTCTCAGCCTGGCCCTCAGCGGCTGCACCACAACCGCCTCTCAGGCCGAATCGTCCGGGTCTGACTCACCACCGCAAACCGAAACGGCAATCGCGCAGTCGTCCGAATCCGAAGCTCGTGTTGCCACAACACCGCTGACCGGTGAATCCTTTTACACCCTGTTGCTGGCAGAAATCGCCACGAACCGCGGCGACTATGGCTCGGCCGCCCAGCTGTACAGCCGGCTCGACCGCCAATACGACGACCTTGAAGTGGCACAACGGGCCACGGCTCTAAACCAGGTTGTCGGCAATTACGACAGCATGGGCGAGCACGCCGGCCACTGGCTGCGGCTTGAGCCGAACAGCGCCGAAGGCTGGCAGGCGCTGACCATAGCCAGCCTGGCCAATGCAGACCGGGTCACTGCAACCCGGGCACTGGACCAATGGCTAACCCTGGACCCGGATGCCGGCATCGAGGGGGCCCTGTCCGGTATAGGCAACCTGACCACTGAACAGCAGGCGAGCCTGTTGCCGGTGTTTGCCGAAGCTGAAGCCAACCACCCCGACAACACCTGCATTGGCTTTGCCAACGCCCAGCTGTTGTCCACACTGGGCCGCTACGAGGAAGCACTGGAGGTAATCTCCGCCAACCGGGCGAAGCAGGACAGCCCCGACAAGGGGTTGCTGGAATTCAGACTCCAGCTGGAACTGAACAACATTGAACAGGCGCGAACGGTCATCAGCGATCTCGCCGGGCGTTACCCCAATAACAGCCAGGTGGCTACAACCTATGCCGGCTTCACCTACGCAGACTCGGATACCAACAAAACAGAAACCCTGGAATCACTGTTTAACCGCTTCCCGAACGAACCGGTTATTGCCCGGGCCTTTGCGCGCGAATCCTTCGATAACGAAGATTACGATACCGCTGAAGTCCTGTTCGAGCGCCTGATTCCCACCGAGTTCAGCGATGAAGCGCATTATTTTCTCGGCCGGATCAGCCGCATCAACCGCTTGCCGGAAGAGGCCGCCCAACGTTTTCTGAGCGTCGAAGCACCACCGTATCTGGTTTCTGCCCTGGCAGAACTCAGTGAAGTCTGGCAGGACAGCCGCCCCACCGAGGTGCAGGAGGCCCTGCACCAGGCCCGACAGGAATACCCGGCGCAGAGCCCCGTTTTGTGGCGCATTGAAGCCGATTTGTTCCGTCGCCTCGGTAATACCGACCAGGCCATGGCGGTTTATGGCCAGGCCCTGTCAGCGCACCCGGGCGATACCAGCCTGCTCTACGACCAGGCATTACTGGCCGCAAACCTGGGCGATTATGACTTGCTGGAAGACAACCTGACCGAGGTTCTGGAGCAGGAGCCTAACAATGCGTCAGCGCTGAATGCCCTGGGCTACACCTGGGCTGATCGCAATTTGAACCTGACCCAGGCCCAAAATTACATAGACCGGGCGCTGGAACAGCAGCCTGACGACCCGGCCATTCAGGATTCCAAAGGCTGGGTGGAGTATCGCCTGGGCAACCTCGAAGAGGCCGAGCTCTGGCTTCGCCGCTCACTGGAGTCGATGGAATCGGATGAGGTCGCGGCCCACCTGGCTGCCGTGCTGTGGGAACAAGACAAACAGGAAGAGGCACAACGCTGGCTCGACCAGGCGTTTGACTGGAACAGCAACAGCCCTACTGCCCGAGCCATCATTGAAACGCTGGGCATCGACCGATGAAGTCGCTGCTGGTTGCCGGTCTGATAACACTTCTGCTCACTGGCTGTGCCCGCTTTGGCACCCAGCCGGGAGCTGACGAGCTAACCGAAAACTGGGCGCTGTCGGG